>CAYTWS010000154.1:0-5008 GCA_964442145.1 uncultured Ectothiorhodospiraceae bacterium
CAGTGCGAGCGAGCCCACGGAGACGCCGAGTGCGAACGCCGGCGACAGCGACGGCGGCACGAGCGAGGTCAGCAGCGACCAGGAAGAGTTCGACACCATGCTCGATCTCGCCAAGGCCTACATCGACATGGGCGATGCGGAGAGCGCGAGTAACGCGCTCCAAGAGGTCATCGAGTCGGGTAATCCCACCCAGCGCAGCGAGGCCGAGAAGCTCCTCGAGACGGTCCAGTAGCGCCCGCGCCGCCGGCGGATAGGGCGGGCCGGCGCCGTCGTCGGCCCAGCTCGACCTGGGAGCCTGCTCCGAGCTTTTCGCTCCGGCCAACGCGACGGCCACTCACGGCTGCCGCGTTCGCAGTGTGCAAGTGCGTCCCCTGCGAAAGGAGCATTACGGCATGCGTATCGCATGCGCTATTGAGTACGATGGCACGGCGTTCCACGGCTGGCAGCGCCAGCGCCGCGAGACCCGGACGGTGCAGCAGACGGTCGAGGCGGCGTTTACGCGGATCGCCAACGAGCCCATCCACACCGTCGGCGCGGGACGCACGGATGCGGGTGTCCACGCGACCGGCCAAGTCGTGCATTTCGACACCCGGGCCGAACGACCCGACCGGGCATGGGTCATGGGTGCCAACACCCACTTGCCCGACGATGTCGCGGTCCGTTGGGCCCAAGCGGTGCCGCTGGAGTTCGACGCGCGCTTCAGCGTGATCGACCGCAGCTATGCCTATTTCATCCGCGAGGGCAGCGATCGCCCGGCACTCTGGCGGCGGCGTTCGGGCTGGTCGCACAACAGCCTCGATGCGCCCGCCATGGCGGCCGCCGGCCAGCGCCTGCTGGGCGAGCACGATTTCTCGGCGTTTCGTAGCGCGGCTTGCCAAGCGACGCACGCTGTGCGGCGCCTGGAGCACATCGGCGTCGCTCGCTACGATCGTGTCCTTCGCGTCGATGTGCGCGGCAATGCCTTCCTGCACAACATGGTGCGCATTGTGGTGGGCGTGTTGATGGCGGTGGGCCGGGGCGAGCGCTCGCTCGACTGGGTCGATCGTGTCTTGGCGAGCCGAGATCGCCGGTGCGCCGGCGCCACCGCGCCCGCGGGTGGGCTCGATTTCGTCGGCCCGCGCTATCCGGACGTCTACGATTTGCCGACCGTCAGCGGCCCGCTCTGGCCTGGCGATCCGTCCTGATCGTGGGCGTGTGTTAACCTGAGTCGGCTATCGCCTGCCGATGGACAGAGCCTACGATCCGCATGCGGCCCACGCGAATCAAGATCTGCGGTATCACGCAGTCCGATCATGCTCGGGCCGCGGCAGCCGCGGGTGCGGATGCGATCGGCTTGGTCTTCCATCGGCCGAGCGCGCGCAGCGTGGACCCGGAAACGGCCCGTGCCATCGTGGCGACACTACCGCCTTTCGTGGTCGCGGTCGGGCTATTCCTCGACGCCGAGGCGGTGTGGGTCGATGACGTAGTGCGACACGTCCCGCTGGGCCTCTTGCAGTTCCACGGCGCCGAAAGCGGCGAATACTGCCGTTCATTCGGCCGGCCCTACATCAAATCGATCGGTATGGCCGCGGAGGTGGATTGGGACGCTGTAGCCCGGGCCTACGACGACGCCCAGGGCCTTCTGGTCGATAGCCATACGCCCGGGGCGAGCGGCGGTACGGGCGAGGTATTCGATTGGACACACTTGCCGCACACGCGTAGCTTCCGCTTGATACTCGCGGGCGGGCTCACCCCGGCGAATGTGGCCAATGCCGTGGAACAAGTTCAGCCCGACGCGGTCGACGTCAGCAGTGGCGTCGAATCTGGCAAGGGCCACAAGGATGAGAGCTTAATCCGCCGCTTCACCGAGGAGGTACGACGTGGCGACCGCAATCGACGTTGAGCAAGGGCCACTGCCCGACAGCCGGGGCCGTTTCGGCCGCTACGGCGGGACCTTCGTCGCCGAAACGCTGATGGCGCCGCTCGCCGAGCTGCGCGAGGCGTACGAGCATCTGCGCGACGACCGCGCGTTCCAGCGGGAGCTGGATTGGACGCTCAAGCACTTCGTCGGGCGGCCGACGCCGCTGTACTACGCCCAGCGCTGGTCCGACAAGCTCGGCGGCGCGCGGGTTTATCTCAAGCGCGAGGACCTCGACCACACCGGCGCCCACAAGATCAACAACACCGTGGGCCAAGCGCTCGTGGCCAAGCACATGGGCAAGAATCGCGTGATCGCGGAGACGGGCGCGGGCCAGCACGGTGTGGCCACGGCCACCGTCGCGGCGCGCCTGGGCATGGATTGCGTGGTCTATATGGGCGCCGAGGACATCGAGCGCCAGAAGACCAACGTCTTCCGCATGCGCTTGCTCGGCGCCGAGGTGGTGCCCGTGCACTCGGGGGCCAAGACCCTCAAGGACGCGCTCAACGAGGCCATGCGCGACTGGGTCACCAACGTCGACACGACCTATTACATCATCGGCTCGGTTGCGGGGCCGCACCCGTATCCCATGATGGTGCGCGACTTCCACCGCGTGATCGGGCTCGAGACGCGCGAG
Organism: uncultured Ectothiorhodospiraceae bacterium; assembly: GCA_964442145.1. Classification (GTDB taxonomy): domain Bacteria; phylum Pseudomonadota; class Gammaproteobacteria; order XJ16; family Halofilaceae; genus Halofilum. The sequence goes on from CAYTWS010000154.1 coordinate 2,535, forward strand.
CAGATGCTCGAGCAGGAGGGCAAGCTGCCCGACTACCTCACCGCCTGCGTCGGCGGCGGCTCCAACGCGATCGGCCTGTTCCATCCGTTCCTGGAGGACACCGACGTCCGCATGGTCGGTGTCGAGGCCGGCGGCGAGGGTATCGAGACGGGCCGCCACGGGGCGCCGCTGGCGGCGGGCCGCCCGGGGGTGCTCCACGGCAACCGCACCTACTTGATGTCGGACGAGGCGGGCCAGATCACCGAGACCCACTCGGTCTCGGCGGGCCTGGACTACCCGGGGGTCGGCCCCGAGCACGTATGGCTCAAGGAAACGGGGCGGGTCGACTACGTAACGGTCAACGACGATGCCGCCCTCGCTGCGTTCCACGAGCTCACGCGCATGGAGGGCGTGATGCCCGCGCTCGAGACCGCGCACGCGGTCGCCGACGCGCGCGAGCTCGCGCCCACGCTGGCACGCGATCAGACGCTGGTGATCAACCTCTCCGGGCGCGGCGACAAGGACATGGAGACGGTAGCCAAATACAGTGGGGAGACCCTCGAATGAGCCGTATTGGAGAGCAGTTCGCCGCGCTGCGCGCGCAGGGGCGCACGGGGCTGATCCCCTACGTGACCGCGGGCGATCCCGACCCCCAGACCAGCGTGGCCCTGCTCCACAGCCTCGTGGCAGCGGGCGCGGATTTGGTCGAGCTGGGGGTCCCATTCTCCGATCCCCAGGCCGACGGCCCCGTCATCCAGGACGCCTGCCAGCGGGCGCTGGCCCACGGGGTCACGCTCGCGGATGTGTTGGACATGGTCTCGACCTTCCGCCGCGATGACACTACCACGCCGGTCGTTGTTATGGGCTATCTCAACCCGATCGAGCAAATGGGCGCGGCGCGGTTCGCCGAGCGGGCGGGCGCGGCCGGCGTGGACGGCGTCATCATCGTCGACGCCCCGCCCGAGGAGAGCGACGAGCTCATCGAGGCCCTCGTGGACGCGGGCATCGACCCGATCTTCCTGGTCGCGCCGACGACGGCCGATGAGCGCATGCAGCGCATCGCCCAGAGGGCACGCGGGTTCCTGTACTATGTCTCGCTCAAAGGGGTCACCGGCGCGGCGAATCTGCCGGTCGACGAGGTCGCCGAGAAATTGCGCACGATCCGCGGCTATACCGACCTGCCGATCGGTGTGGGCTTCGGCATCCGCGACGCCGACTCGGCCGCCCAAGTCGGTCGCGTCGCCGATGCGGTGGTGGTCGGATCGGCGGTGGTCGGGCGGATTGCCGAGCACCCCGGCGATACCCAAGCGATAACCCAAGCCGTGCGCGAGCTCGTCGGCTCGATGCGCACAGCCCTCGACGCAGCGGCCTAAGAGGAACGAACGATGAGCTGGTTCGGGCGCTTGATGCCCTCGCGCATCCGTACGGAGACCCGTAACAAGGGCAACGTGCCCGAGGGACTTTGGGTCAAGTGCGACTCGTGCAGCTCCGTGCTCTATCGTGCCGAGCTCGAGCGCAACCAAGAGGTATGCCCGAAGTGCGGCCACCACCGGCGTATCTCGGCACGCCAACGCTTGGACCAGTTCCTCGACGCGCAACCCCGTAGCGAGATCGGGGCCGAGCTCGAGCCGGTCGATATGCTGCGCTTCCGTGACAGCAAGAAGTACAAGGATCGGCTCTACCAGGCGCAGAAGAAGACAGGTCAGAAGGACGCGTTGATCGCGACGCAAGGCTGTGTGATGGAGCGTCCGCTAGTCGCCTGCGCGTTCGAGTTCGGCTTCATGGGTGGGTCGATGGGCTCGGTGGTGGGTGAACGCTTCATCCGCGCCGTCGACACCTGCCTGGAACAGGACGTGCCGCTGGTTTGCTTCGCCGCCAGTGGCGGCGCCCGGATGCAGGAGGCGCTGTTCTCGCTTTTCCAGATGGCGAAGACGAGCGCAGCACTGTCGCGTCTGTCGGAGCGGGGGCTGCCCTACATATCGGTGCTCACCGACCCGACCATGGGCGGGGTCTCGGCAAGCCTGGCCATGCTGGGCGACATCCACGTCGCCGAGCCCGAGGCGTTGATTGGCTTCGCCGGCCCGCGCGTCATTGAGCAAACCGTGCGCGAGACCTTGCCCGAGGGCTTCCAGCGCGCTGAGTTCCTGGTCGAGCACGGCGCCATCGACCGCATCGTCGATCGCCGTGAGATGCGCCAGGAGATCGCCGGCATGCTGGGCATGCTCACGCACCAACCGGCGCTGCAATAGCCGCGGCATGATCCATCCCGACAAAGGCGCCCTGACGCGCTGGCTCGACTGGCTCGAGACATTGCATCCGAGCGAGATCGAGCTCGGCCTCGACCGGGTCGGCGCCGTCGCTTGCGCTTTGGGCGCCACCCGGCCCGCCCAGCACATCGTCACCGTCGGCGGCACGAACGGCAAGGGCTCGGTCTGCGCCTTCCTCGAGAGGGCGTTGAGCGCACACGGCCATCGCGTCGGCGCCTATACCTCGCC
>CAYTWS010000155.1:0-1796 GCA_964442145.1 uncultured Ectothiorhodospiraceae bacterium
ACGGTGTGACCCAGCACGCGCAGCATGCCCTCGCTGGGGTGGGTCAGCCCCAGCAGCATGCGCAGCGTGGTCGTCTTGCCCGCACCGTTGGGACCCAACAGCCCGAAACACTCGCCGGCGCCGACCGTCAGATCAACCCCGTCGACCACGGTCAGCCCACCGTAGCGCTTGCGCAGGCCCTCGGCCCGAATCACTGCCATCGTCGCTGCCTCTCCATTGGGGCGGCTCGCGCGCCCGTGCAGTGCGCGCGACAATCGCACCGTTCGCCCAGAACCGCCGAGCCGTTGCAGTAGCCAAGCAGACCGATCAATCGCTGACGCACCGGGCCCACGAATGGATCAGGCCCGTTGTGGGCCCGGGAAGCCGGGCGCACGACGCCACCGCGGGCACCGGCCACGACACCATATTCTTGGCGCAGTCGGCCGCCCCCGGCGGGCGCGTGGACGTGTTCGACATCCAAGCGGCGGCACTGCAGCACGCACGCCGCCGGGTGGGCGCGCTCGCGCATCGGGTCCACCTACGCTGGCACCGCGCCGACCATGCCCGCATACCCCGCCATGTCGGGTCGGGCCCGATCGATGCCGCCATGTTCAATCTGGGCTGTCATCCCGGCGGCGACCGCCGCGTGGTCACACGGCCGCAGACCACGCTCGCCGCCCTCGCCGCCGTCGCCGCGCGCCGGCGCCCGGGCGGGCGGCTCAGCATCGTCGCCTATCGCGGCCCCCCGGGCGGCACGGCCGAGGCCGAGGCCGTAGCCCGCTGGCTCGAGGGCCTCGGCCCCGGCTTCGTAATCGAGCCGGCGCAGCCGGCGCTCGCACGCGACCACGCGCCCGTGCTCTATCGTGTCCGCGTCGCCTGCTGATCCATCTTGGCGCGGCAGCGGCGCAACGCTTGCGCCAGCTGGCTCGCCGAGGCGTAGCGCCGCTGGGGCTCCTTCTCCAGGCAGCGGTTGGTGATCGTGGTCGCGCAGCTCGGCAGCTGGGGACACAGCCGCCGGAGCTCGCGGTGGCGCTGATGGCTGATGCGATACATCAGGCTCGACAGCGAATCCCCCTCGAACGGCATCTCGCCCGACAGTAGCTGGTACAGCGTCACGCCCAGTGAGAACAGATCGGCGCGCCCGTCGAGCCCGCGTGCGGCGAGCTGCTCCGGCGACATGTAGGAGGGGCTGCCGAGGATGGTGCCGGTGCGCGTCTGGCGCTCGTCGAGCAGGCAGGCGACGCCGAAATCGGTGACCGTCACGTGCCCCGTCGCCCGATCGTAGACGATGTTGTCCGGCTTGATGTCGCGATGGAGGACATTGTCCGCGTGCGCGACCGCCAGGGCATCGGCGACTTGCGCCAACGCGTCGAAGACCTCTCGGGACGGCAGCAGGTGACCGGGCTGGGCGTACGCGTTGAGCGGCGTGCCACGCAGATAGTCCATCGCGATGTAGGCGAGATCCTGCTCCTCGCCGACGTCGTAGACGGTGACGATGTTCGGGTGCGATAGCCGGCCGGCGGTCTCGGCCTCGCGCAGGAACCGCTGCTTGACCTCCTCCAGCGTCTGCCCCTCGAACTCCTGGTCCAGCGGCATCGTCTTGATCGCCACCTGGCGCCCGATGCGTGCATCGAAGCCCAGGAACACCGTGCCCATCGCCCCTTTGCCCAGCTCCCGCTCGATCTCATAGCGCCCCAACACCGGCTTGGCCACATCGTCGTCATCCATGGCGAGCGCCTGTGTCGAGCTGCCGCGGCGGCCACCGACGGTGACGCTGTTTTGCAGGCGGTCGCAGCGCTGGGCGCGGGCGGCGGCGT
>CAYTWS010000155.1:1806-4987 GCA_964442145.1 uncultured Ectothiorhodospiraceae bacterium
GGTCGAGCGCCAGCGTGTATAGGCGCTCGATCGTGGCCGCCTCGAGATCGCACTGGCGCAGACAGCGCAGTGCATCGTCGAGATGCCCCGCCTCGCGGTGGGCGTCAGCCAGCGCACGCTTGGCCCGGTTCAAGTCGTCGCGCAAACCGGCGAAGCGCGCCCCCAGCGCCCGGACGCCGACGATGATCCCATGACCGCCCACAAGCGCCGCCACCGGCGCCACCAGCGGAACCCATGCGTTTTGCACCAGCAGCGTCACCAACTCGGCATTGATCGCGACCACGCCCACGAGCGCCGTGACGATCCAGCCGGCGGCGGTGCCCAGGCGCGGCACCGCCAGGGCGAGATAGACCAGCACGAACGCGAACACGGCCGCACGCACCGCGATGCCCCAGGGTGGGGTGGACACCAGTGTGCCTGAGTGCAGCCCTGCGACCACCTCCGCCGCAGCCACCGCCGGGGGCGACGCCGAGCGAGCATCCGCGGCGACACCCGATCCCAGTCCGACCACGACACTGCGATCGGTGAAGACCCCCGGGGCGTGGGCATCGTCGAGCACATCGCCCGCGGAAATTGTCTCGATGCCAGGCGAATCGGCGCCGGCGAAGCCGCCATGGCGCACCGCCAACCCGGGCCCCGTGGTGAAGCGGCGCTCGCCCACCGTCAAGCGATGGCCTCGCTCGACTCGCATGGCTTCGGCTTCGACCCCCTGTGCCCGGGCATAGACCAGAAGGGCGAACGACGGCAGCCAGGCATCGCCGTATGGACGCGCCAGCCGGACGGCGCCATCGCCGACGCTGGCGGACTCCAGGAGGCCGGCGCCCGCGGCGGCCTCGGCGATGGGCTCGACCGGCGCACGCAGGCCGCCCGCGAACGCCCGCGAGCGAGGCGCCAGCCAGTGCAACGGCCACGGCTGCGCCGAGGCATGCGCCAGGGCAACGCGGTCGAACGCGGGAGCCAGTGCCTGAGCGGCCTCGGGGCGGGCGACGGGGCGGAAATCGGCGCCGACGATGGCCGGTCCATCGCGGCGCAGGCTGCGTGCCAGCGCCGTGTCCGTCGCCAAGCGCGTCCCCGCCGCGTCCAGGATCGAGCGGGCGGCATCGGGCAGGCCCGCGGCGCGGTCCGCGGCTAGGGCCTCGAGGACGTCCCGCGGGTAGCGGTACTGGGGCCGATCGAGCGCCAGCGCCAAGCCCACCGCGGCCGGATCCCCCGCTTGGATGCGCTTGTTGACACGGGCGAGGCGGTCGCGCGGCCAAGGCCACGGACCGAGGCGCTCGATCGCCGCCTCGTCGATGACGACCGCCGCGACCGGGACATCACCGCCGCGCCCCTCGCCGAGTGCACGCATGCGGTCGAATACGGCCCGCTCGAGCGGGCGCAGCGCGCCCGAAGCGGTCGCCAGCAGCGTTGCGGCGACGACTGCGAGTGCGATCATCGCGTTGCGATAGCGCAGTGCCTTGCCCAAGAGCGATCCTCGTGTGCGCGAGTCGGCCGTGCCACCGCCGAGCGAGCACGCGCGAGGTTAGCACGGGGGTGCACGCCCGCGGGCGCGTCCATGGCCCCGGCCAGGCGACGACGAGCGGCCCGGCCTTTGCATGGCGGGCCTACGCCCGTAGCCTTGAATCCCCACGTTCCCCGGACAACGCCATGCGAGCGAGACGCCTCATCGCGGCCGCGGCGATGGCCTGGGCCGCCGCCGGCTGCACCAACGTCAGCGGCATCGCCAACGAGCTGGGCGATGCCATGGCCCGCCAACCCGACGCCGAGGTCGTGCGCGACGGCGCGCCGGCCTATCTCATCATGGCCGACACCCTGGCGCAGCGCTCGCCCGACGACGCTGCGACCCAGATGGCGGCTGCGCGGCTCTACAGCACCTACGCCGGCTCGTTCGTCGACGACGATGCCCGGCGGCGGCGCCTGTCGCAGCGGGCCTACGACTACGGCTACAAGGCGTTGTGCCTCGAGCTCGAGCCCGTGTGCGAGGCGGTGGAGGCCCCCTATCCCGAGTTCCGCGATACCATCGGCGAGCGCATCGACGACGAGGCGAGCGCCCGCGTGCTCTATCGCTTCGCCGCGGCGTGGTCCGGCTGGGTACAGGCCCGCTCCGGGGACTACAAGGCGCTCGCCGATCTGCCCAAGATCGAGGTCGCGTTCAAGCGCATCGCCGAGGTGACGCCGCGCATCGACCACGGCAACGTGCACGTGTATCTGGGCGTATTGTTCGCGCAACGGCCCGAGATGTTGGGCGGCCAGCCCGCCGACGCGCGCGCGCGCTTCGAGCGCGCCATCGCCCTGTCCGACGGCCGCAACCTCATGGCGAAAGTGCTGTTCGCCGAGCACTACGCCCGGCTCGTCGGCGACCGCGACCTCCACGACCGCCTGCTCGAGGAGGTTCTGGCCGCCGATCGGCATGCGGGCGATCTCACGCTGTCGAATGCCCTAGCGCAGAAGCGCGCGCGCGAGCTCCAAGCCTCGGCCGACGCGCATTTCTAGGACAATGGAAAGGAGCAGCTTGTATGCCTAGGCCCCTCAATCCCGGTCGCGCCCTCCGGGCGTGCGGACACCGAAGCGACGCCGGTCAGGCGCCAGCCCAGCGGGCAATCTCGGCGAGGCACATCGGCGCAGGCGCGGTCGCGGTGGTTGCGCTGGCGCTGATGGCCGCGCCCGTGCAGGCGAAAACGCTCAAGATCGCCACCGTCGTACCGGCCGGCACCGAGTTCATCGAGCAGCTGCGCTCGGCGGGCGAGACCGTCGCCGAGCGCACCGACGGCCGGGTGGACTTCAAGCTCTTCCCCGGCGGCACCATGGGCAAGGACAGCGCCGTGCTGCGCAAGATGAAGATCGGCCAGCTCGACGGCGCGATCGTCACCGCCTCCGGTCTCGCCAAGATCCATCCGGACGCCCAGCTCTACTCGATGCCGTTCCTGTTCCGCAGTCGCGAGGAGCTCGCGTATGTGCGCGAGCGCATCGACCCGGTGATCCGCGAGCGCTTGCGCGAGGCGGGCTACATCGTCGGCGGCATCTCCGAGGGCGGCTTTACCTATCTGTTCTCCAAGGCGCCGATCCGCAAACTAGGCGACCTCGAAGACCGGCGCATGTGGGTCCCCGAAGGCGACGAGATCACCGCGCGCATGTTCGAGAAGGGCGGCGGCGAGCCCGTGTCGCTGCCCGTCTCCGACGT
>CAYTWS010000156.1:0-4980 GCA_964442145.1 uncultured Ectothiorhodospiraceae bacterium
GGACTACGCCGGCATCGACCTCGACGGCGACGGCACGATCGACACCGACGACCGCGTCGTCGGCGCGGCCACCGCCACCGACTTCCCCGTGCCCGTGCATCTGCGCGACCCCGGCGAGCCGCGCGACCGCGTCGTCGCCCGCGACGCCGATGGCAACGCCCTGACGCGCTCGCCGGCCGCCTTCCTCGATGCCGCCCTGGCCGAGGCCCTGGTGGGCTACGTCAAGCCGGCCGCTCCGCCCGACCCGCCCGAGGCCGATCGCTTCTTCGGGTCCGAGCTGGCGCTGTCGGGCGATGGCGCCACCCTCGCCGTCGGTAGTCGCGGGGCGGACGCCCCTGAATCCGAAGTCGTCGATGTCTATGTGCGCGACGATCAGGGCGGCTGGGCCCACCAGGCCTCGCTGGAGCCCTGGCATGCCGAATCCATTCCGGGCACGGCGAATGGCGGTTTCGGTCGTACCCTGGCGCTGAGCGCGGACGGCGACACGCTGGCGGTCGGCGAGCCGCTCGAGGGACAGTACGCGCAGGGCGTGCAGAACGGCACCAGCGCCGCCGACTACAACCTGGCCGACCCGCAGGACCACTGCAAGTTCGCATCCTGTCGCGGGGCGGTCCACATCTTCACGCGCGACCCCGACGGCACCTGGCGCCAGACGGCCTACGTCAAGCCGTCGAACACCGCGCCGAGCGGGACCCCCGATGACTACGCCCACGATGGTTTCGCCCTCACCGGTCTGGCGCTCAGCGACAGCGGCGATGTGCTCGCCGTCGGCGCCGACCGGGAGAGCAGGGGCGGCACCGGCGTTGCCAACGGCGACGGCAGCGGCAACTTCGCCGGCGAGGATGCCCAGGGGCCCGTGGACGCCGGCGCCGGCTACATCTTCGAGCGCGACGCGGCGGGCGACTGGTTCCAGCAGGCGTACGTCAAGGCGCCGACGCCCGAGGACCCTGTGTCCCCGAAGACGAGTTTCGGCACCCGTTCCGCGGTCTCGGCCGACGGGGCCCGCGTCGCCTTCTCCGGCGACGGCGACGCCGGGGTGCGAGTCTACCGGCGCCAGTCGTCCGGTGACTGGGTGCACGAGGCGGGGCTGGCCGGCGCGAACGCCACCAGCCCCCCGATCTTTGGCGCCAGCGGGCAGATCCTGGCGGTGGCCGAGATCGACGACTCCGCTCCCGAACCGCTGCGGATCTACCGGCGGCAGGACGGCGCATGGAACCAAACCGAGTCGCTGACGCCGCCCTCGGGCGAGGCCGGGGCGTCCGATTTCGCGGACGATGCCGGCATGCTCGTGGTCGGCGATAACGACGCGGCGGGACCGGGCGGCGGTTCCCAGACGGGGGTGGTCCACGTCTACCGGGACCAGGGCGGTTGGACGCGCCAACGCTTTTTCCACGCGCCGAACCACGACGCCGAGGATCAGTTCGGCCACCCGGTCGCCCTGTCGGCCTCCGGCCGCACGCTCGCGGTCGGCGCCGAGGATGAAGACGGCGGCGCGACCGGCATCGGCGGTGACGGCAGCGACAATTCGGTCGAGAATGCCGGCGCCGTCTATCTCTACTGACTGGCGCGCGCCCGAATCCCGGCTATCGCAGCCCGGGCGCGGGCCAAGGCGGGCGCGCCGTGGCCGAGCGCTACGGGGCAGGCGGCCTCGCGGGATCGCTCGAATGGGCGTGCGCTAGCGGCGTATCCGGGCGCGCTCGATGGCTGCAACGCCCCACGCGTCGATGACCGCCAGGGCGGGCCCAAGGTGGTGCATGCCGGCCGCGCGGACTTCTTCCTGGACGCTCGCATCGACTTGAGGCACGCCCTAGCGCAGACCGGGCTCGACCAAACGCTGGAGACCGCACCGATGCTCGAGCTCCCGCTGTATCTGGGCTTCCAGACCAGCGACCGCGGTCGCGAGCCGCGCGCGATCGGGGACGGCCGGATGCCGCAGTTGCTCCAGGACGGAACCATCTCGCGCCTGTACCGCGAGTGGGAGTGGGGCGTCTGGCCGTTCGACGACACGTATCGCTGATTCTGCGGAGCCGGCCCGTCTCGGGCGGCGGCCCGGCCGACAACCGGGACCATCAGGGCTGCCACGGGACGGAGACGGCCGGCACGCGGGCGCCGCGGTCGCTCGGGTCCGGGTTGCTTTTGCTACGGTAGCGACGCATCGTGTTCTGCGTACCCTTCCGGAGCTCAGCGATGGCCGCTGACGGGCCGCGCGTGGCGCTGTTCGCCACATGCCTGGTGGATCTGTTCCGTCCCAGCGTGGGCTTCGCGGCGGTGAGGCTATTGCGCGCCGCCGGCTGCCGCGTCTACGTCCCGCGCGCCCAGACTTGTTGCGGCCAGCCGGCCTACAACAGCGGCGATCGCGACGACGCCAAGCGCATCGCGCTCCAGGTCATCGACGCATTCGAGGATGCCGACTACGTCGTGGTGCCCTCCGGCTCCTGCGGCGGCATGATCGCCCACCACTACCCGGCGCTGCTCAGCGACGAGCCCGATGCCGCCGCCCGGGCGCAGGCGCTGGCGGGGCGTACGTACGAGCTGGTCAGTTTCCTCGTCGACGTCATGGGGATCACGGAGGTGGCTGCCCGCCATACGGCGACGGCCACTTACCACGACGCCTGTGCCGGCTTGCGCGAGCTCGGGGTGAAGGGCCAGGCGCGCACGCTGCTCGGCTCGGTCGAGGGCCTCGAGCTGCGCGAGCTGCCCGACAGCGAGGTGTGTTGCGGTTTCGGCGGGACCTTCTGCGTGAAATACCCGGATATCTCCAACGCGATGGTCGATGACAAGGCCGACGCCGTCGCCTCGACCGAGGCCGATACCTTGCTGGCGGGCGATTTGGGCTGTCTCATGAACATCGCGGGCAAGCTCCAGCGCCGCGGTAGCCGCGTGGCCGTGCGCCACGTCGCCGAGGTGCTGGCGGGCGAGCTCGAGGGGCCACCCATCGGCCAAGCAGCGGGAGAGTGCTCGTGACCACGCACCGCCCGAGCGCCTTCGCCGACAACGTGCCCGGTGCGCTCGCCGACGAGCAGCTCCAGCGCGCGTTGGGCAACATCAAGGAGGGGTTCGTGGGCAAGCGCGCCCGCGCCGCCGGGGGACTCGCCGAATTCGAGGCCCTGCGGGACCACGCCCGCGACATCAAGGACCACACCCTCGAGTACCTCGACGCCTATCTGGAGCGCTTCGAGGCCCGCGTGCACGAGCAAGGCGGCCAGGTGCACTGGTGCCCCACGGGCGAGGATGCGCGTGAGGCGGTCGTCGACATCTGCCAGCGTGTCGGCGCCGAGCGCTGCACCAAGGGCAAGTCCATGGTGGCCGAGGAGATCGATCTCTCGGACGCGCTCGAGCGCGCCGGGGTCACCCCGATCGAGACCGACCTGGGCGAATACGTCCTCCAGCTCCGCGATGAGCCGCCGAGCCACATCATCGCGCCCGTCATCCACCTCAACCGCGACCAGATCGCCGAGGACTTCCGCCGCGCGCACTTGAGCCAGCCGGCCGAGCGCGACCTGACCACGGCGCGGTCCCTGGTGGACGAGGCGCGAACGACACTGCGCGAGCACTACCTCGCCGCCGATGTCGGCATCACGGGTGCGAACCTGCTGGTCGCGGAGACGGGCCAGAGCGTGATCGTCACCAACGAGGGCAACGGTGATCTCACCCAGAGCCTGCCGCGCGTGCACATCGTGATCGCCAGCCTGGAGAAGGTCGTGCCGACGCTGGAGGACGCGAGCACCATCCTGCGCGTGCTCGGGCGCTCGGCGACGGGCCAGGACATCACGGTCTATACCACCTTCTCCGCCGGCCCGCGGCGCGCCGACGACCCGGACGGGCCCGACGAGTTCCACGTCGTCCTGCTCGACAACGGGCGCACCGGCATGCTCGGGACCGAATTCCAGGAGATGCTGCGCTGCATCAAGTGCGGCGCCTGCATGAACCACTGCCCCGTCTACACCGCCGTCGGCGGCCACGCCTACGGGGCGACCTATATGGGCCCGATGGGGGCGGTCCTGACCCCGGCTCTGCAGGGCGTCGAGGAAGCCGGCCATCTGCCCAACGCCTCGACGTTCTGCGGGCGCTGCGAGGCGGTGTGCCCCGTGCGCATCCCGCTGCCGGGCCTGATGCGGCGCTGGCGCGAGCGCGAGTTCGAGCGCCATCTCACGCCCCTGCCCATGCGCTCCGGGCTGCGTACGTGGGCCTTCGCGGCGCTGCGCCCGCGGCTCTACCGCCTGGCGGTGCGGGCGCCGCTTCGTGTGCTGGGCTGGCTGGGCCGCCGACGCGGGCGTTTCGGCCGGCTGCCACTGGCCGGCGGCTGGACGCGCCACCGCGATCTCCCCGCGCCCGCTGGCCGCACGTTCCTCGACCGTTGGGCGGCGGAGGGCCGCGACGACCCATGAGCGACGGGCGCGAGCGCATCCTGGGCGGCATCCGCCGCGCGCTGCGGCGCGGTCCACTGGACGGCGAGGCGGCGGCCGCCGTCGATCGGCGCCTGCGCACGCCGACGCGCGGGCCCGTACCGAGCAGCGGTGGAACGCAGCTGGCGGCCCTTTTTCGAGCCAAGGCCGAGGGCGCTTCGGCCACCGTCACGTCGCTGGCCGCTTGGGCCGATCTGCCCGCCGCCGTCGCTGCGTACCTGCAGGAGCGCGACGTGGCCCCCGCGATTTGTGTGGCACCGCATCCCGATCTGACGCGGCTGCCGTGGGCCGAGTCCGCGCCCACGCTGAGCGTGGACTTAGGGCCGCCCTCGGGCGATACGGCCGTGGGCATCGCGCGGGCGCATACCGGGGTCGCCGAGACGGGCACGCTGTTCCTGCCTTCGGGGCCGAGCGCGCCGACGACGCTCAACTTCGTGCCCGAGTTCCACATCGTCGCGCTGCACGAGTGCGACCTGGTGGGCGTCTACGAGGAGGCGTGGGACCGCCTGCGCACCGACGACGGCTGGGTGGCGCGAACGGTGAATATGATCACCGGGCCCTCGCGCACGGCGGA
>CAYTWS010000157.1:0-4964 GCA_964442145.1 uncultured Ectothiorhodospiraceae bacterium
GCCGACGGCATCTTCCAAATGACGCAATTGTAGGCTGATCGCCGACTGTGAACGGACGACCCGCTCACCAGCTGCCGTCAGGCTCCCCGTTTCGGCTATTGCGATGAAGGTCTCCAGCCACTCCAGGCGAATCCTTCTGCTATTGGAAAAACTCATGGAACAACGCTAAACAAATCATTGGACTAATATCCATTCTCAGGTCAATCTGCCGACATGGCAACGCGGATTGACAACGAAGCCCCCATACGCTCGCGCATCATCAGCGGAGAGGCCCTCACGTGGCTGGCAACCGGCCTCCTCGTGGTCCTCGGCTCGCTCGTCCCGGCCCCTACCCCCTTGCTTGCGCAAGAGGCGATGGAGAGTTTCGCCGCTCTCCTGCCGGTCATCGCCATCGCCGCGTTATTGGCAGGCTGGTTGAGCGTTGCCGATTGGTCGGATCGGGTCGTCGGATGGATCGGCGCTGGCACGGTACGCAGCGTGGTAATCGCAAGCGTGGCTGGCGCAGTCACCCCCGTCTGCGGTCTCGGTGTTCTGCCATTGATCGCCGCGCTCCTGCGCCGGGGCCTGCCTCTGGCACCCGTGATGGCGTTCTGGGTCTCATCACCCATCACGGACCCGGGCATGCTCGTCATCACGGCGGGCATTCTCGGTATCCCATTCGCGCTCGCCAAAACGTTGTCAGCGTTCGCGATTGGACTGCTCGCTGGTGGGATCACGGCCGTTCTTCCCGGTCTCGGTGGTCCCGGTCACCAGTTCATGCGCCCCGAGCGGGTCGCCGACACCGGCTGTTGCGAAAGCCCCGGCGGGGTGTTGCGCGAGAGCTGGTCGAACGCCCGTTTGGTCGCTCGCTGGCTCGCCTTGGCGGTGGTGATCGAGGTGCTATTGCAGCACCACATCCCCGACATCTGGATCGAGCAGACGGTGGGGGGCGCCAACCCGGCGTCGATCCCCTTGGCGGCGATCGTCGGCGCCCCGCTTTACCTAGACGGTTATGCCGCCCTGCCCCTGGTGCGAGGGCTCGTCGAGATGGGAATGAGCCTTGGGGCGGCGCTCGCCCTGATGATCTCCGGCGCTGCCGTCAGTCTCTATGCGCTCATCGCCGTCATCTCGCTCGTCAATGCGCGCGTCTTGGCCCTGTATATCGCCATGGCGGTACTGGGGGCATGCCTTGCCGGCTACTCACTGGAATGGATCGGCCGGATTGTCGATCGACTATGATTGGATCCACAAAAAGTGGCCCGTTGTCGGCGCCTACTGGGCGTGCGGCGTAAGCCGGCGTTGCAGGCGGACCAGGCCGGTGATCACGATCGCCAGTAGGCGATAGGCCGGGCGCACCAGCCAGCGCTGGGCGAAAGCCACGAGCATGAGCGCGGGCAGCAGGACCACGAACCAGATTACGCCGTTGACCGCCCAGCTCGGCACCCCGAGCGTCGCCGCGATGCCGGCGCCGAGGCTGTTGAGCACGCTCGGATTGAGCGCGACGTAGCCGATGCCCGCGGCGGTGCCGGCGATCGCGATCGTGCGCCCTGCCCGCCCCAGCCGGGCGCCCACTTTGGCCGTACGGGCGCCAGCGCGTACCGACTTCGCCGAGCGCCCGGCGATCTTGCCCGCGCGCACGATCTTGAACGCCGCGATCGGCGCGAGGACATCGACGGCCGCCCAGCCATAGTCGCTCGCAGCGAGCTCGTCGCCGCGTTGCCACTTCGCCTCCAACCCCGTCAGCCCGCTGGTGAGCAAGCGTTTCGCCCCCGTGGCGAAGCGCTCGGTCTGGACCCAGGAGACCTCGCCCGTCGCGCGATCAACGACGAACTGGCCCAGGAAGTCGTGGCCCTCTTGCTCGATGAACGCGATGGCGTACCAGCCACGTACGCCCGGCGTATCGACGCTGGGCGGCTCGTCTTTGCCCCCGTCGGCGCGCTCGCGCCGTTGCGGCGACGGGGGCGGCTCGGCGGCGAGCGCGCGAAGCTCGAGACTGGGAACCTCATGGGCGATGAAATAATACACAGGCGGGATGACCTCCGGGCCATAGCCCCTGAGGATCTTTTTGAACGGCTCCGCCGGACCATAGAGGCCAATGACCCGCCCGGCCTTCTCGGGGTAGCGCTTGAGCGCGAGCCGGGCATGCAACACGAGCTCGTCATCTCCGGCGTAGTCGAGCAACGCCAGGCGGACATCGGTGTCGTAGCGGTTGAGCTCGTCGGCCGCTTCGGGGAAGGCTTCTTGCGTCTCCAACCGGACGACCCGCTCGGTCAAGGGCTCGTCGCCGTGGACGAGTGTGAGCGAGGCCGCGCCCAGGACGGCGATGGCGAGGACGGTCGATAGTCGGCGGCGATGCATGGGCCGTCGAGTCTAGCGTGTTTCGGGCGGTGCCATCGATCGTCGATATTCGGTTCCGATCGAGCGCATCACGCCGCGCGGTGGGTCACGAGGTCTCGGGTCACCGAGGCGCGCGAGAATAAGCTTTCGCTACGGCGGAAACCGCGCGTCGGATGATTGCTACATGGGCGCATCCTGCCGGCTGTTGCCTTTGCGTGTCGGATCCATTGTGCTCCGCAACGTATCGTGGTTTTTGCCGCCGAACGGGGGTCCAGCGGGCAAAAGCCGGCCTACGTGAGAAAAACCATCGATGGGATCGGCGTAGATCGTAGGCCGGATTTTGTCCGTTCGACCGTCGACTTGGCCGATCGCCGCACGGCAAAGCCTCGGCCACCAAGATCGGCTACGCCACGACAACATCCGGCGTGTTTGCGCGTGGTCATCGTATCGTCGGTTGTTGGAGCGCCGGCTGTTGCCTTTGCGTGTCGGATCCATTGTGCTCCGCAACGTATCGTGGTTTTTGCCGCCGAACGGGGGTCCAGCGGGCAAAAGCCGGCCTACGTGAGAAAAACCATCGATGGGATCGGCGTAGATCGTAGGCCGGATTTTGTCCGTTCGACCGTCGACTTGGCCGATCGCCGCACGGCAAAGCCTCGGACACCAAGATCAGCTACACCACGACAACATCCGGCGTGTTTGCGCGTGGTCATTGTATCGTCCGTTGTTGGATCGCCGGCTGTCGTCTTTGCCTCTAGACGCCCGTGTGCTCAGCGACCCGTCGTCATTATCGAAGCCGAGCGGGATTCCATCGGACAAAAGCCGGCCTCCGTTCTTGGCGTGCATCTTTCGGAGTCGCTCGGTAGGACCCCCGCTCAGGCGCACTCGACGCGGTTGCGGCCGTGCTCCTTGGCCCGATAGAGCGCCGTATCGGCGCGGTCGACGAAGTCGTCGATGGACTCGCTGGGCTCGTGCTGGGCGACGCCCAGGCTCACCGTCACGGCGATATTGCCGGCGAAATGCTCCGCCTCGATGGCGGCGCGTATGCCCTCGGCGGCCTTGGCGGCAGAGGCGTCATCGGTGTGCGGCAGGATCATCAGGAACTCTTCGCCGCCCCAACGCGCGAGGCGGTCGTTGGCCCGTAGCCGGCTCCTCATCAACTTGGCTATCCCTTTCAACACCTCATCCCCGGTGGCGTGGCCGTATTCGTCGTTGACCGCCTTGAATCCGTCGATGTCGAGCAGGATGGTGCTGAAGGGGATACCATAGCGGCGCGAGCGCTCGACCTCGGTGAGCAGGATCTCGCGGGCCTCGTAGCGGTTGTAGACATTGGTGAGCTGATCGACCTCGGCCCGCTCGCGCAGCATCGCCAGCATGCGCTCGCGCTCGGTGACATCGCGCTGGATGGCGATGTAATAGCGAATACCGCCGTCGTCACCGCAGACGGGCGTGATCCGCCATTCGATGACGAACGCCGAGCCGTCCTTGCGATAGTTGATCACCTGGGCCTCGAACGGCTCGCCGTGTTCCAGCAACGCGCGAACCGAGCGCAGTTGCTCTCGATCCGTCTTGGGCCCTTGGAACATGCGCGGCGATTGGCCGATGACCTCCTCGGCGGTGTATTGCGTCATCCGATAGAAAGCCGGGTTGGCGTAGATGATGCGCGGCCCCGGCGGCTCGAGCTGGGTATCGGTGATCAGCACCGCGTCGTAGGCGGCCTCGATCGCGTCCTGGAACAGGCGCGTCCACTCGGGTTGATCGAACGAATCCTGCGAACTCACGGGGTCGTCGTCGCTCTCGGCTGCCATGGACGTCGCATGCGGGGATCACGGCCCGAGTATAGCCCACCGGTGGTGCCATGAGCCGCACCTCGGTCCATCGATTACACGGCGCTGCGCCCTCGTGCAAGGCCTCGCAGCGCCGCAGCGGGGCCACCCGGGCCTTATCCGGGAGATTGGCCAGTACCTCGTGCCAACCATCCCGACGACACGCTTCGCCGTGGGCGATGCGTCGGATGTGGGCGGGGCCTGGCTGGCCCTGCTTCGGCGCCTCGGCAGCCATTCGGCGCTGCGGGGCGTGCTGGATGAGGCCGCCACCCGCATGCGCATGGCCACCGCCTTGGTCAGCTCATCGTAGGCATCGAGAACTCGGCCGGCGCCTCGACGTCCTTGGGCCAGCGCGCCGTGACCGTCTTCATGCGGGTGTAGAAGCGCACGCCCTCGGGCCCGTGCATGTGCAGCGGACCGAATAGTGAGCGCTTCCAGCCGCCGAAGCTGTGGAACGCCATAGGCACGGGGATGGGCACGTTGATCCCGACCATGCCGGACTCGACGTGGCGAGCGAACTCGCGCGCGGCGCCGCCGTCGCGTGTGAAGATGGCCGCGCCGTTGCCGAACGCGTGGTCATCGACCAGCCGCACCGCCGAGGCGAAGTCGGGCACGCGCACCACCACGAGCACGGGACCGAAGATCTCTTCCTGGTAGATACGCATATCGGTGGTCACGCGGTCGAATAGGCAACCGCCGATGAAGTGGCCGCCCTCGTAGCCGGGCACCTGCAATTCGCGGCCGTCGACGACGAGCTCGGCGCCCTCGTCGACGCCGAGATCGACGTAGCCGCGCACGCGCTCGAGGTGGCGGGCGCTGACCAGC
>CAYTWS010000158.1:0-4926 GCA_964442145.1 uncultured Ectothiorhodospiraceae bacterium
AACGCGTAGCCCGACGTGGTAAAAATCCCTGCGCCGACCATCGAGGCGACGACCTCGCCGGCGAGCGTGACCGTACCGAACCGTGCGTCCCCGCTCATCGCTGAGCGCCACCCGGGGGCGCCGTCGACATCGCGTGCGTCATTCGCTGCGCCGCGCCTGGACCGGGAGGACGCGCTCGCCCACGACCAGCGCACCCTCCAGGGTATCGCCGTGCACGCGCCCGTCGAAGCGCAACGTGGCACCGTCGGCCGTGGTCGCACGCCATTCGACGTGCCGGCCGCGCACCCGGGCCCGCTGAACCGGTGCCCGCCGGTCGTCCGCGCGAAGCATCCCGCTCAAGCGTTGATAGTGCTGCGCCAGCGCGAGCTCGTAGCGCGTCCCTTGGGCCCGCCACACCCACCGCCCCTCGAGCCGAGCCGGTATGGTCCAACGGTAGATAGCGTGGCCATCGACCCGATCGGTGTCATCGGGACGCCAGTCGCCCATGCGGTGCTCGTGCGAGACCACGCGTGTCCCGGGCTCGAGCTCGGCGAGCAGACGCGGCCGCAGCCGTCGATTGAGCTGCGGCAGGAGGAACAATGTCACGGCATCGGCATCGCTGAAGTCGTATTCGAACAAGTCCGCCTGAACGAAGCGCGCTCGATCGTCGACGCCGGCAGCCCGCGCCCTCTCCCGCGATCGGGCGACCAGGTCCGCGTCGATCTCCACGCCGATGGCGCGTTCGACACCGAAATCGCGCGCCGCGGCGACGACGATGCGGCCATCGCCCGAGCCCAGGTCGTACAGTGTCTCTGCGGATACAGCATCGACCATCTCGAGCATCCGCTCGACCACCGCGGGAGGTGACGGGTCGTAACGCACGTCGGCCGCGTCATCCGCCGCCGCGACCGGTGCCATACCGGCCGCAGCGCCGATCGCCACCCCCAGAACGAGCGCGTAACCGCTGACCCAGCGCCGTACGCCCTCGCTCACGGCTCGATCTGTCACCGATCCGCACATCCGCTCGTCAACCGCGACCCATGGGCGCTTCGCGAAGGCTACATCACGCGATGCCTCGCGCGCAGCACGTCCCCCGCCAGGCAACGTTCGACCCGGCGCGGGGCAGCCACGCCTCGCGGCCGGGCGCCGAGTGTCAGCGCAGGCCCTGGCCCGGGCCGCACACTCAGCCACCGACCTTGAGCTGCTGCTCGAGCAGGGCGCTGAGGCGGCTCACCGGCTCGGGCGGGCGTCCGCGGGGCCGGTGCAGCGCGATCTCGATCGAGGGCAGCTCGGGCAGGCCGTCTTGCGCCCCCAGGATCCGCATGTCCGGCGTCACCTGGTTGCGGGCGAGGACCATGATCGCGAGTCCGGCGTCGACAGCGGGACGCAATCCGCTCGCGCTGCGGCTGGTATAGACGATTCGGGCGCGCCGTCCGGCGGCCTCGAGCGCCGCCAACGCGCGCTCGCGCAAGACGTCCTTGCCCTCCGGATACAACGCCAATGGAATCGGGTCCTCCGACACCGGCGGCGCCGTGCGGCCGGCGACCCACATCAAGGGCTCGCGGTGCAGGACCTCGCCGCCCGGGCTGTTGCGCTGCCGCGTGACCACGCACAAATCGAGCTCGCCCGCGCGCAGCGACGCCACCAGATCCACGCTCAGCCCGTCCTGCACCCGCAGCTCCACATCGGGATACGCCTGCGCGAAGTGGCTGAGCACGGGCGTCAACATGAACGCGTAGTCGGTGGGGATTCCCAGGCGGACCACCCCCGTCACGGGACGCGATCGCAGATCGGCCACGGTCTGGTCATTGAGCGCCAGCAACCGGCGCGCATACCCCAGCAGGCGCTCGCCATCGCCCGTCAGCGCGATCCCGCGCCCCGCCTTGCGCGTCAGCGTGAGCTCCAATTGACGCTCGAGCCGCTCCAGCTGCATCGACACCGCCGACTGGCTGTAGGCCAAGCGCTGCGAGGCCGCAGTGACCGTTCCGAGATCGGCCACCGTAGTGAACGTACGCAACAGATCCAGGTCGAGATTACGCGGTCGCACGATATATCAATTTCTGTGATGACTTTCCACAAACAAATTCGTTGGTGTGAAAGGACAGGATGGTGCAATCATCGCGTCAGTTCAATCAAGCGAGCCACCAAAGGGAGCGCGCGACATGAGCACCACGGCGACGACCGCAATCCGGCGACTGGGTCATACGGGCTCGCTTCCAGCGGCGGCAGCAGTGCTCCTGTGGAGCCTAGCCCCGACTCTGGGCGAGCTCGCCCGTTCCGTGCCACCGCTGCAGCTAACGGCGCTATGCTTCGCGGTCGCCAGCGTGATGACCGCACCCGTCGTCTATCGCAAGGGGCGTACCCCCAGTGTTGGAATCGGCGCCGTCAGCCCGATTTGGCTCATGGCCCCGCTGCTGATGGTGGGGGCAGTCGGCTGCTACTTCTGGGGCTTGGCGCACGCCCCGGCAGGGAATGTCACGTTGGTGACCTATGTCTGGCCGGTCCTGTTCGTCGTCGCTACCGAGATCCTGGCGCTCGGGCGCGTCCGGACCCCAGTGGTCGTCGGCTGTCTACTGGCGTTCGCGGGGGCGGGCTTGCTGCTCTTGTCCGAAGGAGCGGCCCTACAGGCCTCATGGGCAGGCTACGCCGCGGGCATATCGAGCGGGCTGAGCTGGGTCGGGTTCTCGCTGCTCGCGCGCCGCCAGGCCGTCCCGCTCGCCGGGGTCCTGCCCGTGTTGTGCATGCTCGCCGCGCTCTGGGCGACTCTGGTCCACGGCCTGACCGAGCCCACGCTGTGGCGATTGGCCGGCCATGACGCCCTGTGGATCGTACTGATCGGGGCGGGCCCGTACGGCCTGGCATTCTTGCTCTGGGACTACGCCCTGCGGCGGGGGCCCGGCGCCACGGTGGGCACCATGGCCTACGCGGTGCCCGTGTTGTCGGCGGCGGTCCTGCTGGTCACGGGCTTCGCGGCGCTGCGCTGGCAGCTCCCGGTCGCCGCGGCGATGGTCATGACCGGCTGCGTGGTCGCGTCGCGCACTTCGGCGGCGAGCGGCCACACGGCTCGAATGCGAGCCTGAATGGCCCATTCGCCCCGCGGGCTCGCGTTGAGTGCGCGCCAGGACGCCAAGCGCGCCGAGCGCACAGGGAAAAGTCCTCCAATATCAACAAGACCCACGGCGTACGCATCGACGGGCGACGCCACCGAGGCCCCCGGTCGCAGCCAGGCGACCTGGCCGCGCCCGAATCCGAAACGGAGCGCCAGGCGCTCTGCCAGGGTTTGCGACGCAGATCAAACGGCCCGACCGGTATGGAGTGCCCTTTTACCGTACGGCCCCGGCTTTATTGGATCTCTGCCATCCTTGGCGTCCTCAGTGTCTTGATATGCAACCGGCCGCCATCTACAGCTGCAACCGGCGCAGCCGCAACGCATTGGTGATCACGCAAACCGAGCTCGCGCTCATCGCCGCGGCGGCGACGATCGGCGAGAGCAACACCCCGAACAGCGGATACAAGAGCCCAGCAGCAATCGGGATGCCGGCAGCGTTGTAGACGAAGGCGAAGAACAGATTCTGGCGGATATTGCGCATCGTGCGCCCCGACAGGATCCGCGCCTTGGCGATGCCGCGTAGGTCGCCCTTGACCAGTGTCACGGGTGCGCTCTCCAGCGCGACATCGGTGCCCGACCCCATCGCCACACCCACGTCGGCGGCCGCCAAGGCCGGCGCGTCGTTGACGCCGTCGCCGGCCATCGCGACCTTGTGGCCCTGGCGCTGGAGCTCGCGCACGAGCGCGTGCTTGTCCTCGGGCGAGACCCCGGCGCGGATCTCGTCGATGCCGAGCTCGCGCGCGACCGCAGCGGCCGTGGTCTCATTGTCGCCGGTGCACATGACCACCCGGATACCCGCGTCATGCAGGCGCGCGAGCGCCTCCCTCGTGCTCTCCTTGATCGGGTCGGCGACCCCGATCAACCCGGCGGCGCGGCCGTCGATGGCCACCAGCATCACCGTCTGGCCCTCGCCGCGCAGGGCCTCGGCCCGCTCGTCGAGCGAGCCGGCGTCGATGCCCGCCCCCTCGAGTAGCCGGCGGTTGCCGACGAGGATGGTGCGGCCATCGACACGCGCGCGGATACCTTGCCCCGTAATCGACTCGAAGTCGTCGGCCGAGCCGGGCGCGATACCGCGCGCCTCGGCCCCGGCACGTATGGCCGCGGCGAGCGGGTGCTCGCTGCCGCGCTCGGCGGCGGCCGCGGCCCCCATGACGTCGTCGCCATCCCCCCCGCCGATCGCCTCGACCGCGACCACGCGGGGCCGGCCCTCGGTGAGCGTCCCCGTCGTGTCGCACACCAGGGTGTCGACGCCCTCGAACGTCTGCAGGGCCTCGGCGTCGCGGATGAGCACCCCCGCTTGGGCACCGCGGCCCACGCCGACCATCACGGACATGGGCGTGGCCAACCCGAGCGCGCACGGGCAGGCGATGATAAGCACCGAGATCGCGACGACGAAGGCGTAGTTGAAGGCCGGCTCCGGCCCGACCGCCGCCCAGACGCCGAACGCCACGATCGCGACCGCCACGACGGCCGGTACGAACACGGCGGCGACACGGTCGGCCAAACCTTGCACCGGCGCGCGCGAGCGCTGGGCCTGTCCGACCAGGTCGACGATCCGCGCGAGCAAGGTGTCGCCGCCCACGTGCTCGGCGCGCATGACGAAGCCCCCGCGCTGGTTCACCGTGCCGCCGGTGACGCGATCCCCCGGGCGTTTGGTCACCGGCATGGGCTCGCCCGTGATCATCGATTCGTCGACACTGCTCTCGCCCTCGAGGACCTCGCCGTCGACCGGCACCTTGGCGCCGGGCTTCACGCGCAGGTGATCGCCGGGGCGGACATCGTCCAGCGCGACGGTGCGGTCGCCGTCGTCGTCGACGCGTAGCGCTTGCGGCGGCGCC
>CAYTWS010000159.1:0-1273 GCA_964442145.1 uncultured Ectothiorhodospiraceae bacterium
GACGTGACGGGCCACTTGGGCGGCTACAACTTCCAATGGGCCTGGGCCTCGGGCTATGCCGCCGGGCAGGTCGTCTAGATCGTGGATCACGCAAAGGCGCGAAGGCCGCAAAGGTGACAAAGAAAGAGGCTTGTGTCCGAATCGTTAGTTATCGATGAGACGATGATGCCAAATAGAAAATTGGCTTGAATTGTTATCGCCAATACAATTGTAGAAATCCATTCATATTCTGACTTTCCTTCGTGCCCTTTGCGCCTTCGCGAGATCCCCGATGCACGGCATATGAGCAACGTAGGCCGGCTCTTGCTCGAAAAGGTCCACGCCCGATCGCCACGGCCCTCGGGGTCAATGAGCCATCTGGAGATCCTCCGCCCCAAGCAATAGCCGGCGATCCGGGGGTGGCGCACCGATGCCGGCTGTTGCCTTTGCCATGGGAGTCGGCAGCGGAGTTCGTCGGGCTGCGGATCCGGACACCGAACGGGCGCCCGATGGGCAAAAGCCGGCCTACGTTGTGCTCGTTCGCGCAAAGATGCGAAGGCCGCGAAGTACTTGGTTTGTGAGCTCGGGAATTCGAGTGATATCGATTCGCGGATTGACCCGATCGATCTTACCGGATGATCGATGGCTCGAGATTGAAGAAGCGTGTTTCGCCTTCGTTCTCACTGAGCGCCGTTGGCGTGGTCTCTCCACCCCTACCCGCTTCGTAGGGCGTGCGTGTAGCCATCGAAGAGGGTCTGCTGAGCGGCCGCGGGCGCATCCTGGTGGCAGCATTGGCCGCCCGCGGCCTCGCCGACGCGGAAGCCGTCGACGAAAGCGCTCGGGCGCTGGCCGGCGCGCATATAGTCATCGACGAGCCCGCTGAATCGGTCGGCCGCGGCTTCGTCGCCCGTGACGCGCAGCGAGATGTAGTAGATCAGGGTTCGGTGTAGCGAGTCGCCCTCTTGGGCGCCGAGCGCGACCGCGTATACCGCGGAGAAAGCGGTTGCGACGCCCAGAAAGAAGTCGAGATCGGCGGTGGTGCTCAACGGCTCGCGCTCGAGCGCGCCGGCCGCATCGGCCAAGGGGGCGGCCAGCATGTCGGCCATGGGCTCGGCGAGCTCAGGGGCGCGCGCTGCGGCGCCGGTGTCTTCTGCCATCGATCAAACCGTTTGCGTGGGGCTACCTACGCCCAGGGGGACCCCGCCGGTGGGCCATTCCGCGGCGACCTCGTCGGGGGTGAGCCCGCCGGCGCGCAGTGCGCGTTCGGTCATCGCGTCCAGGGTGTCGTGCCACC
>CAYTWS010000159.1:1283-4923 GCA_964442145.1 uncultured Ectothiorhodospiraceae bacterium
ACGTCATAAGCGGGTACGACCTGCCACGCCCGCGGCGTCCCCGCTACGGCGGCTGTCTCGCTGACGAGATAGCCCGCCTCGCCGGGCTGGAACACGAGCCCGGCACCCACCTGGCGCGAGCGCACCCGTGGGACGGGATTGTGCAACAGATGGCGCACACTCGCGCGGCGCCAGTGGCGCAGCGCGTGGAAGAAGGTGTAGAACAGCGTGTCCTCGCGTATGGCCAGCACCGTGCGTAGGTCGGGCGGTATCGTGTGCCAGACTTGATGCATATGCTCGGGATCGTCGGCGGCCCGGACGTAGCGCAGCAGAATGTCCTGCGGGCGTAGACCGCTCTTGTCGATGGTGTCGAGCAGTCCCCGATCCATTGCCGTGCGGGCCGCGCCCAGCATCTCCCAATTGAGGCCAGTCGCGTCGATGAGCTGCTGGTGGCCACCGCTGGCTTGGATCAGGAATCGGTTGCGCGGATGGCCGCGCTTGTTCAACTCGCGTTCGAGCATAAAGCTCCTCGTCGACGGGTGGCATCCCTGGGAATGGCCCCACCCGGGTCCGCTCGGGATGGGCTGCGTGCGCGCTCTATGCCCATGCCAAAGCCCGGCCACCGCCCCGCAGCGGTCGTGCCATGGCGGCGATGAGCCCGCGAAGGAGGCGGCGTGGCCAAGATCCAGCTCGACCTGCACCCGATTGCACGCAAGGGCGATGCCATCGAGGCGGCGCTCCACGACGTCGTCGCCCGCGCCGAGCGCGAGCGCGTCAAAACGGTGGAGATCATACACGGCAAGGGCTCGGGCCAGCTCAAAAAGCGGGTGCTCAAGTTCCTCGAGCGCCCCGAGATCAAGGCGCGCTACGCCCGGGTGGACAAGGACGCCAAGAACTCGGGGCGTTTGTTCGTCTACTTCAAGTCCTGACGGCAGCGCGAGCCTACGCCGCCCGGGGATGGCCCAACCGCGTAGGCCCGCCTCGGTGCCAGCCAAGGCGGGCGGTGGGGGCATCGCCACCACGGTCTCGCGCGACGACCCGGCCGCCGCGCTCAGGTCATCGCAGGGAGCAGGCCCGCCGTCATCAAGGCGTCGGCGATCAGTCGCAGCGCGAGCACGGTCAGCAGGACCGACACGATGCGCGCGAACCAGCGCTCGCTTATGGCATCGAGCAGGTGTCGGCCGATCCAGTTGCCCGTGACGACCGCGGCGAGCGTGCCCGCCAACCACAGCAGGTAGGGCCCGAAGGCGAAGCCTGCCAGGCCGAACGCCAGGGTCTTGAGCCCGTGCTGCAGCGCCATGCACGCCGAGAACGTCGCCATGTGGGCGTGGCGCTCCAGGCGCATCGCGCGCAACAGCGCCGCCACCAACGGCCCGGTCGCGCCCACGAAGAGGGTTAGCGCACTGGTCACGGTCCCGCCGGCGAGCGTGTAGAGCGGGGATCGGGTGGCCAGGGCGGGGATGGGCACCCAGCAGCACACCAGGATGAACGCCCCCAGTACCAGCTCGAGCCAGTACCCCGGGACGCGGGCGAGCAACGGCACCCCGGCAGCGGTGCCCACGACCGCGCCCGCGGCGAAGGCCGACACCAGGGGCCAGCGGATGCCCCGCCGCAGCAGCGCCGCGCGCGCGACGTTCGACCCGCCCTGGATCAGCCCGTGCAGTGGCAGCGCCGTGCTCGCCGGCAGCACGAGGGTCATCAGGGCGAGCAGGAGCAGGCCCCCGCCCGCACCGGCGGCGGTCGTGATGGCCGCGCCCAGCCCGGCCGCAGCGAGCAGGCCGAAGGCGCTCAACGGATCGAGCGCCGGCGGGACCAGGGGAAAAGCCTCGGGCAACGGGATCGCACCGGCGTGCGGCTAGGGCGGGTGCGAGTATAGCGGAACGCTGGCGGCACCGGGGCCCGGTTCGTCGCCGCCGCGCGAGCGCCGGCGGAAGCGCGAATCGAGGCGCCCCGTCTTGGGGGCATGCCGGAGATCGAGAGGTCGCGTCGGCGTGGTCACCGAGTGGCGCTCCAATGCCGATGCCCCGAATAAAAAGACCCGGCCGCGCGGCCGGGTCTGAGCCCGCTCGATGGCGGGGTGCTTCACCTCGTGTCCAAGGAATCGTTCCAGTCACCCGCATTGGACGTCCGAAGTTGTCCATCGACACGGGATGGCAGGGGGCTCGGTTCCCACGTGGGCGAACGGCAAGGAACGGGCCTCGGGGGTTTGTTACGCAGGTCCCATGCGCGCCCGGCAAAGCGCGGCGGGCTTAGTAGGCGTATTCGATACCGAGCTCGATCGTCTCGCGGGTGTAGTCGAAGCGCACCAGATCGGCGTCACGGCGCTCGGCCGTCGCCTTCGTATGCCAGCTCCATGCCTGGCTGAATTCGCCTCGCAGCTCGGTGCCCAGACGAGTCCGGATGGCATCGCGGTGTCCCAGCCGGCGGCCCTCGCGGCGCTCGGGGTCGTCGTAGCGCCGTGCCCGGACGCCGCCGCTGAGCTCGAGCGTGATCGCCGCGGCCAGGTCGAGCCGCCAGTCCCCAGCGAGCTCCACGGCATGCCAGGAGAAACTGCGGAACGACTGCGCGGTGGCGATATCGTCGCGATCGACCCGGCTGTAGGCGAGCGCCGCCGACCATTCGCCCTCGGGCGAGCGGGGCTCGAGCGCGGCCTCGACGGTCCAGCCGGTGCCGTCGAGGAAGCCGAACGGGTCGCGTCCGTCGCGGCGTGAGACCTCGGCGCCGAGCTTGCCGCGCAGGGCCTCGCCGAGGGGCTGGCGATAGTCGCCGTCAACGGTGACGCGGTCCTCGAACGCCTCGCCGCTCACGCGTAGCGTGCGCCAGTCCCCGCCGGCGCGCACACGCGCCCCGCCATCCAGTGGCCAGCGCCGGCCGCCGCCGGCGCGCAGGCTCGTGATGTCGAAGGCGTCGATGTCCGAGAAACGCTGGCCATAGAGCTGGGCGTCGACGTGCCAGCGCGAGCCGAGGTCGCGGCGCAGATAGGCGCTCGCCTCGGCGAAGGTGTCGCCCTCCGAGCGCGTGTTGGGGAGGTCCTCGGGCGAGGTGGTGACGTTGGTGTCGTAGCCCAGGCGCGTGGTGACGAAGGCGCTGGTCGCGCGCGTCGGTCGCTCCGCCGGTAAGCGGGCCCGGGCGCGCTCGCGTACGGCCGGTGTTTGCGCGCGCTCGAGCGCGAGCCGGAAGTATTCGTGGGCACGCTCGTGATCGCCGCGCTCGGCGGCGATGCGTCCCAGATTGTAGGCCGACGGGGCGACCATGCGGCCGCGCTCGATGGCGGCCTCGAATGCCTCGACCGCGTCGTCGTCGCGCCCGCGCTGGTAGTAGGCCACGCCCAGATTGAAATACAACGCGGGCGAGTCGAGCCCGGCCTCGCGCGCGCGCTCGAAGGCCGCGACGGCGGCGGCGAAGTCGCCCTCCTGCGCGGCACGCACGCCGCGCTGGAATGCATCGTGGCCGGGGGCTTCGGCGGCTGCCGCCGCGGCGGGCCGTGCCAGCAACAACGACAACAGGGTGGTCAGCAGGAGTACGGCGAGTGGGCGGGTGCCCAGCCCTCGCCTCGGGCGGCGAGCCGCCTTATTGCGGGCCGGTGTCCTCGGGCGGACCGGCGTGTTCGGGCGCTTCGGCGTTGTCCGGCGGGCCCGCGTCGCGGGCGTCCTGCGCCGCT
>CAYTWS010000160.1:0-1114 GCA_964442145.1 uncultured Ectothiorhodospiraceae bacterium
ACCGGCGCGCGATCTCGCGCGTGATCTCGACGTGCGCCACCTGGTCCTCGCCCACGGGCACGTGACCCGCCTTGTAGATCAGGATGTCGGCGCTTTGCAGCAGCGGATAGCCCAGGAAACCGTGGGTCGCCAGATCGAGCTCTTTGAGCTTCTCCTGCTGGTCCTTGAAGCTGGGCACGCGCTCGAGCCAGCCCAGCGGCGTCAGCATCCCGAGCAGCACGTATAGCTCGGCGTGCTCGGGCACGCGCGACTGGATGAACAGCGTCGCCGACCCCGGATCGACGCCGGAGGCGAGCCAATCGATCACCATGTCCCAGCTGTGGCCCGCGATATCGCCCGGGTTCTCGTACTGCGTCGTCAGGGCATGCCAGTCGGCCACGCAGAACAGGCACTCGTAGCTGTGCTGCAGCTGCACCCAGTTCTTGAGGACGCCGTGGTAGTGGCCGAGGTGGAGCTGGCCCGTCGGGCGCATGCCCGACAGCACGCGCTGGTTCTGGCTTGGGGACGCACTCAATCCGCTGTCGCCTATTGCCCGTCGAAAGATCGGGGATTATACGCGAGCAGCCGCCCCCGAGTAATCGGGGCGGTTGGCGCGGGTGCGCAAGGCCGTTGGCGCCCGCGGCCGGAGGCACGAATGGCCGCGCCGGGGGCGGGGAGCGCCTATCCCCTGTTCCGAGCGCGATGGCAAAGCGGCGGTGCTCCCCGTAGGCCCGCGTCGCCGGTGCGCGTAAGCGCGGAGGCGATGCGGGCACTTCGCTTCGCCCGCCTTGGCTGACGCCAAGGCGGGCCTACGGGCGCGGTCTCGCCCCTCCCTGGGGCGAGACCCTTCGGGCCGGGAACCCGTCGCCCTCGCGATGCTCGGCGAGCCAGACGGGGAATCCGGATTGCCGCGGGATTGGAGAGCAATAGGCACAATGCCTCGGTGTAGCATCCTGGGCGCCCCCTAGACGCCGCCGAGCACGCCAAAGCGCGGCGGATCAGCTCGTAGGCCCGCCTTGGCGCCAGCCAAGGCGGGCACACCGGGGTACACCGGGGCACGCCCGCATCGCCTCCGCGCTCCCGCGCTCCCGCGCTCCGGCGACGCGGGCCTACGCCGACTCGAGGAAGTCCACCG
>CAYTWS010000160.1:1214-4909 GCA_964442145.1 uncultured Ectothiorhodospiraceae bacterium
CGTCGGCCAGGCTCAACACGGTGGTGGGCTCGGGGCCGCAGCTGCCGCCATCGATAAGCAGGGGCAGAACCGCGCTCGTAGGCCCGCCTTGGCGCCAGCCAAGGCGGGCACACCGGGGCACGCCCGCATCGCCTCCGCGCTCCCGCGCTCCGGCGACGCGGGCCTACGCCGACTCGAGGAAGTCCACCGTCCCCCGCCCGCGCCGCAGGATCTCGACGCGGTCGTCGGCCAGGCTCAACACGGTGGTGGGCTCGGGGCCGCAGCTGCCGCCATCGATGACGAGATCGACCTGGCGCTCGAGGCGCTCGCGGATGTCCTGGGCGTCGGTCATGGGCAGCTCGTCACCCGGCAGCAACAAGGTGCTGCTCATCAACGGCTGGCCCAACGCCTCGATCAACGCCTGCACGATCGGGTGATCGGGGACCCGGATGCCGATCGTCTTGCGCTTGGGGTGGACGAGCTTACGCGGGACCTCACCGGTCGCTCGCAAGATGAAGGTGTAGGGCCCGGGTGTGAGGCTCTTGAGCAAGCGGTAATCCGACTTGTCGATGCGCGCGTAGGCAGAGATCTCCGAGAGATCCCGGCAGATCAGGGTGAAGTTGTGCTCGGCATCGACACCGCGGATGCGCCGGACCCGGTCGATCGCCGTCTTGTCGCCCAAGTGGCAACCGATGGCATAGCAAGAGTCCGTTGGGAAGACGATCACACCGCCGTCGTCGACGATGCGAACGGCCTGCTTGATCAGTCGGGGCTGAGGGGTCTCGGGATGAATCTCGAAGAATTGACTCATCGGGCGGCCTCCGCAACCGGGTTGCGGGCTCCATTGTGCCGCCGGCGTGCCGGGGATGCACTCCGCGCCCGAGCGTATCGCCACCGCCGCGACTCCGGTATGATTGCCACCTTGCGCGGGCACGCGGCTCGTACTATACGAAACAACGGAGAAGACGAAGGGAGCGCACGCTATTGCTCTACGCGATTTTCGGCGAGGACACCCACGACAGTAGCCAGCGCCGGGCGAGCGTGCGCCGCGAGCATCTCGCCCGCCTCGAGGCCCTGCAGGACGAGGGCCGATTGATCCTGGCGGGGCCGCATCCGGCGATCGATGCCAACGATCCGGGCGAGGCGGGCTTCAGCGGCAGCCTCATCATCGCCGAGTTCGAATCGCTGGAAGCCGCCCGTGCATGGGCGGACGCCGACCCCTACGTCGCGGCCGGCGTTTTCGAGCGCGTGACCGTGCGCCCCTTCAAGCAAGTCCTGCCGCGCTGACGCGACCCGTCCATTCCCAATCGACCGATGCAAGAGGCATTTGATCCATGAAGCAATCCCTACTCTCGACCGCCGTGCTCGCCGGCGTGCTCACCCTGACCGGCTGCGGCGGTAACGGCAGCGATTCGCAATCCAGCAGCACCGACGCCCCCGAGCCCGACGAAGTCGTCTCCCGCGTCAACGGGCAGGCCATCAGCGCCACGGCGCTGAACGCGCAGGTTCAGGCGCAATCGCAGCAGGGTCAGCCCGCGTCGAAGCAGCAGGCGCTCGACCGGCTGGTCGATCTGATGGTCCTGGCGCAAAAGGCGGAGGAGCAAGGCCTGCCCCAGCAACCCGAGATCGCCGCCAAGATCAAACGCCAGCGGGCCTCGATCTTGGCCCAGCACCTCGTGCGCGCTGAGCTGTCCGACTTCGAGCCCAGCGAGGAAGAGCTGCGCAAGGCGTACGAGCAGCAGACCAGTGGCGAGGCGGCCAAGGAATACAAGGCGAGCCACATCCTGCTCGAGGAGGAGGCCAAGGCGAACGACATGATCGCCCAGCTCGACGAGGGCGCGGAGTTCGCCGCGCTGGCCGAGGAGCATTCGACCGGGCCGACGGGCAAGCGCGGTGGCAGCCTGGGCTGGTTCGAGGCGGGCCAGATGGTGGAGCCCTTCAACAAGGCGCTGCAGGCCCTCGAGCCGGGCAATTATAGCGATCAGCCGGTCAAGACGCAGTTCGGCTGGCACGTGGTCCGCCTCGAGGACGTGCGCACCAAGGAGAAGCCGAAGTTCGAGGACATGAAGAGCGAGCTGCGCAACCAGCTCGTCAGCCAGCATGTCCAGGACTACATCGCCTCGCTGCGTGACGACGCCGAGATCGAGACCAATCTCGCGAGCGAGGGCGACGGCGGCTCGGGTGATAGCGCCTCGGGCGAGTCCTCCGGCGGCAGCGGCGGCGAATCCGACTCGGGCGGCTCCAGCGGCGGCGCCTACTGAGGCGCCATCCGGGCCCGCTGGTGCGTCGACGGACGCGCCAGCGGGCCGCCCGCACCACTAGGGCTGGGTAACGCCTCCCGCGATCGCATCCAAGCCGCGCGCCAGATCGGCTTGGATGTCGCCCGCATCCTCCAGCCCGGCGGCAACCCGCACCAGCCCGTCGCCGATACCCGCCGTCTCGCGCTGCTCGGGCGTCAGGCGGCCGTGGGTCGTGCTCGCGGGGTGGGTGATGGTCGTCTTGGCGTCGCCCAGGTTGGCGGTGATCGACAGCATGCGCGTGTTGTCGATCACCTGCCACGCCGCCTCCTGGCCACCTACCACCTCGAACGAGACCACGCCGCCGAAGCCCGACTGCTGGCGCTGGGCCAGCTCGTGCTGGGGATGATCGGGCAGGCCCGGATAGTGGACCCGCTCGACGGCGGGATGGCGCACCAGCCAGTGCGCCAGTGCATCGGCATTGGCGCAATGCGCCTGCATGCGGATGCCCAGCGTCTCCAATCCCTTGAGGAAGACCCACGCGTTGAACGGGCTCATCGTGGGCCCGGCCGTGCGCAGAAAGGCATAGACCTGCTCACCCACCGTCTCGCCATCGCCGATCACGGCACCGCCGACGCAGCGTCCCTGGCCGTCGAGGTACTTGGTCGCCGAGTGGATCACCAAGTCGGCGCCCAGATCGAACGGGCGCTGCAGGATTGGCGTGCAGAAGCAGTTGTCGACGACCAGCCACGCCCCTTGCTCACGCGCGATTTGCGCGACCGCCGCGATGTCGGTGAGCTCGGTGAGCGGATTCGTCGGCGTCTCCAGATACAGCAGCCGCGTCTCGGGCCGGATCGCCGCGCGCCACTCGTCCAGATCGGTGGGCGAGACCCAGGTCGTCGGGATCCCCATCTTGGCCATGTAGTTGTTGAACAACGAGGTCGTGGCACCGAAGACACCCGTCGACGAGACGATGTGATCGCCGCTCTCCAGCAGCGTCATACAGGTGGCCAGGATTGCCGACATGCCCGAGGCCGTCGCGATGCAGGCCTCGCCACCCTCCAGCGCCGCCAGGCGCTCTTGGAAGGTCCGCACCGTCGGATTGGTGAAGCGCGAGTAGATGTTGCGCCGGCGCTGACCCGAGAACGACTCGGCGGCCTCGCCGGCGGACGAGAAACAGAAGCTGGACGTGGCGAAGATCGGCTCGGCGTGCTCGCACTCGGCGGTGCGCACTTGGCCGGCACGGACGGCACGGGTCGTGGGCGCGTACTCGGCCCAGTCGTCGCTGCTCATCGAATCCACCCCCTAGGGCGTTGCGCGGGCCTCGCACGGGCGAGGGCCATTGAAAGGGGGCTAAAGCGGGCAGGCGCTCGCTTTAGCGGAATTTCTTAGGCGCCCGCAAGCTGATGCCTCAAATCGGCGCCATCGATCGGCCGAGATGCTACGACCGCGCCGCCCAAAGCGTCAACGCGAACCCGT
>CAYTWS010000161.1:0-4895 GCA_964442145.1 uncultured Ectothiorhodospiraceae bacterium
AAGGGCGAAGGGCGAAGGGCGAAGGGCGAAGGGCGAAGGGCGAAGGGCGAAGGGCTAAGGGCTAAGGGCTAAGGGCTAAGGGTGATGGGTGACGGGTGACGGGTGACGGGCGATGGGCGACGGGTAAACGGGGTCCGGGCTCCGGGGCCGGAGTCCGGAGTAAGGGTGACGGCGTACGGTCGACGGGGCCGTGAGCGGAACGTGTGCCCCGTGTCGCGACGAGGGCCGGCTACTTCGGCTGGAGGCGGCCGATGCCGTAGCAGGTGAGGCCGTGGCGGGCGAGGCGTTCGGGGTCGTAGACGTTGCGCCCGTCGAAGACGACCGCGTCCTTGAGCGTTTCGCGGATGCGCTCGAAGTCGGGGCTGCGGAAGATCTTCCACTCGGTGACGAGCGCGAGGGCGTCGGCGCCGTCGAGGGCGGCCTCGGGGGTCTCGCACAGCGTAAGGTCGTCGCGCTCGCCGTAGATGCGGCGGCACTCGGCCATGGCCTCGGGGTCGAAGGCGCGCACCTTGGCGCCGGCGGCCCAGAGCTTGTCCATGAGCACCCGGCTCGGGGCCTCGCGCATGTCGTCGGTGTTGGGCTTGAACGCCAGGCCCCACAGGGCGAACGTGCGCCCGGCCAGATCGCCGCCGTAGTGGCGGCGGATCTTGTCGAACAGGACGCTCTTCTGGGCCTCGTTGACCGCCTCGACCGCCTGCACCAGGCGGGCGTTGTAGCCGTGCTCGCGCGCGGTCGACTCCAGCGCCTTGACGTCCTTGGGGAAGCACGAGCCGCCATAGCCGCAGCCCGGGTAGATGAAGGCGTAGCCGATGCGCGGGTCCGAGCCGATGCCGCGGCGCACGTCCTCGATGTCGGCGCCCAGATGCTCGGCGACGTTGGCCATCTCGTTCATGAACGAGATCTTGGTCGCGAGCATGGCGTTGGCGGCGTACTTGGTCAGCTCGGCCGAGCGCCGGTCCATGACCAGCAGCTTTTCGTGGCTGCGCGAGAACGGCGCGTAGAGCTCGCGCAGCGTGTTCAGCGCCTCGTTGCCCGGCCCGCCGACGATGATGCGGTCGGGCTTTTGGAAGTCCGCGATGGCCGCGCCCTCTTTGAGGAACTCGGGATTGGACCACACCGATACCGGCTCGTCGGCGCCGCGGCTCGCCAGCACCTCGTGCAGGGCGGCCTCGATCCGGTCGCCGGTGCCGACGGGAACCGTCGATTTGGTGACGACGATCTTGTGGGCGTCCAGGTGCTCGCCGACCGGGCGGTCGACCGCGAGGACGTGGCGCAGGTCCGCCGAGCCGTCCTCGTCCGGCGGTGTGCCCACCGCGATGAATTGGACGGCGGCGTGGGCCACGGCGCGGGCCGGGTCGGTGGTGAAGTCGATGTGGCCGAGCTTGCGCGCCTCGACGATGAGCTCTTCCAGGCCCGGCTCGTAGATGGGGACCTCGCCGCGCTCGAGGGCGGCGACGCGGTCTTCGTCGACGTCGACGCAGAGGACGTTGTTGCCGACGTCGGCGAGACAGGCGCCGGTGACGAGGCCGACGTAGCCGGAGCCGAAGACGGTGACGTTCATTCCCTAAGTGGTCCTTGTAGGCCGGAGTGGTTTGCGAGCGGGAGTGTAACGGTTTGAGTGTCGGTGGGCGACGGGCGACGGGCGACGGGCGACGGGCGACGGGCGACGGGCGAAGGGCGAAGGGCGATGGGCGATGGGCGATGGGCGATGGGCGATGGGCGAAGGGGGACGGGCGACGGAGCACGGTGGAAGGCGTACGGAGCAAGGGTTAACGGTAGCGGGCGGCGGCTGTTCGTCTGTGGCTTACCTTCAGCGCTCACCGGGGACGCGGCTGCTGACGGCCACCGCGGGTGCTGCCTGATGGAGGCGGCGGTCCAGGGTGCATAACGTGGCGCCGTGCGCGCTGGCCACGGCGAGGTGGAGTGCGTCACCGGCGCGGAGGCCGATGTCCGCCTGGTCGGCGAAGCGGGCCGCGGTGTGGAATTCGGTGCTCGTCACGTGAAGGACGGACAACGATTCCTCGGTGAGGGTCGTCAACATTGCGAGCGCGTTGGCTCGATCCTGCGAGCCGAGTTGCTGCTCGCGTAGCTTGATCGACAGGGCGCTGGAGAACTCGGTCGTCACCCAGTCGCTAATGAACAGTTCTTCCGGTGGCTGGTCCGCGAGCCACTGCTGCGCCGTCGCCGAGCCCGGCTCGCGCGTCAGCGCGGCCACCAGGACGCTGGTATCCAGATACAGCACTAGTAGCGGTCGCCGTCGCGCATGCGGCGCACCAGGGCGCCGGCCTGCTCGGGCTGTTCGGGCATCGCGTCGGTGAGGCGGCGAAGCCTGTCCCGGTCCACCGGCTTGCGCGGGCGCTCGAGCGACGCCAGCCGGGCAATCGGCTTGCCGCGGCGCGAGAGGACGACCGACTCGCCGCTGGCCGCGCGTTCGGCCAGCTCGCTCAAGTGGGCCTTGGCCTCGGCGATGTTGATGATTTCGTCGTTCATGGTGCTCCGGATTTGACCATATAGTTGGTCAGATTACGCCCGGTTCTTGTGTAGTGGCAAGGGCGAAGGGCGAAGGGCGAGCGGTGACCAGCGGCCGTGCTCGGGGCGCTATTGTTGGATCTTCAAGTGGGCGCGAACGCCTCAGTCGGGGACTGTCCCTGAGAGCCTACTTTGTTGGCTGCTCTCCCAGGATCGGATCAGGCGGAGCAGCATCGCTGACAGGGCGCGAGTCTCCTCTATCTATTGCGTGCCCGCCTCGTGGCCAATATAGCCGGCCTCGATGCCGATGTAGAGCTGTGTACGCAGTTCGCCGCACGAGCCGCGCGCGTAGTGGAGGAACTCCACCCGGTCGCGCGAGGTGTCGCGCTCATAGCCTTCGGCGATGTTACTGGGAATGGAGAGCGCCGAGCGAGTCACCTGGTCCTTGAACCCGAACTCCCGGCAGTTCTCGAGCGCCCGATAAAGGGCCGTACTCAGACGCGCCGCACGTTTCCATACGTCCAGATCCTCGAACCGCATCCCTGAGATCCCGTGTTGTCACATCTTCTGTGTAGATCCCAAGGGTAGGGCGAGCTTCACTCCGAAGAAACCGTACCCCAAAGCTAGCCGTTGGCCGGCGCCTCGCCCGTCGCCGTCACCCGTCACCCGTCACCCGTCACCCATCACCCATCACCCGTCGCCCTTCGCCCGTCGCCCGTACTCCGTCGCCCTTACTTCACGTACCCCAGGTGCTCGAGCTTGAGCACGATCTGGTGGGCGGCCTCGTCGGGCGAGATGTCGCGGGTGTCGATGCGGATCTCGGGGTCGACGGGCTCCTCGTAGGGGTCGGAGATGCCGGTGAAGTTGGCGATCTCGCCGCGCCGCGCCCGCGCATAGAGGCCCTTGCGGTCGCGCTCCTCGCAGGTCGCCAGCGGCGTGGCGACGTGGACCTCCACGAAACCGCCCTTGGCCTCGACCATCTGGCGCACCGTGCGCCGCGTCGAGGCGTACGGGGCGATGGGGGCGGCGACGGCTATGCCGCCGTTCTTGGTGATCTCGCTGGCGACGAAGCCGATGCGCTGGATGTTGAGCTCGCGGTGCGCCTTGGAGAAGCCGAGCTCGCTGGACAGATGCTTGCGCACGATGTCGCCGTCCAAGAGCGTGACCGGGCGGCCGCCGAGCTCCATGAGCTTGTTCATCAGCGCATGGGCGACGGTGGACTTGCCCGAGCCGGACAGGCCCGTGAACAGTACGGTGAAGCCCTGGCGGCTGCGCGGCGGGCGCGAGCGCCGCAGCTCGGCGACGACCTCCGGATAGGAGAACCACTCGGGGATCTCGATGCCCTCCTCGAGGCGCCGGCGGACCTCGGTGCCCGAGAGCTTGAGCACGGTCTCGTCCTCGCG
The DNA here is from genome assembly GCA_964442145.1 of uncultured Ectothiorhodospiraceae bacterium. Taxonomy (GTDB): domain Bacteria; phylum Pseudomonadota; class Gammaproteobacteria; order XJ16; family Halofilaceae; genus Halofilum. The sequence goes on from CAYTWS010000161.1 coordinate 3,873, forward strand.
GACCTCGCCGCGCGGGGCGTACTGGCCGCGCTCCTCGACGAAGACCATCTCCTTGAACGGCACCATGCCGATGCCGAGCTCGTCGCGGTAGTTCTCCATGAGCTGCTGGGCGTCGTAGGGGCCGTAGAAGTCCTCACCCTGGGCGTTCTTGCCCGGGCCGGCGTGGTCGCGGCCGACGATGAAGTGGCTGCAGCCGTAGTTCTTGCGGATGATGGCGTGCCAGACAGCCTCGCGTGGGCCGCCCATGCGCATCGCCAACGGCAACAGGGACAGCGAGGTCGTCTGCTCGGGGTAGCGCTTGAGGATGTGCTCGTAGCAGCGCACCCGGGTGAAGTGGTCGATATCGCCCGGCTTGGTCATGCCCACGACCGGGTGGATCAGGAGATTGGCCTCGACCTCCTGCGCCGCGCGGAAGGTGAGCTCCTGGTGCGCGCGGTGCATCGGATTGCGCGTCTGGAACGCGACGATGCGCGACCAGCCCACCTTCTCGAAGAACTCCCTGAGCTGGCGCGGCGTGTTGCGCAGGTGCTTGAAGTCGTAGTGCGTCGGCGCCTCGATGCCGCGCACCTTGCCGCCCAGATAGACCGGGCCGGCGTGGTGGTGCAGGTAGTGCACCGCGGGGTGGTGGGCATCGTCGGCGCCGAAGACGCGCTTGGCCTCGAGGGATTTGTCGGGGGTCCAGGCGTCGGTGACATCGACCACCGCGAGCAGCACACCCTCGTTGTCGCGCAGCGCCACCGGCTGCGGCGCCTCGGCGCTCACCTCGCCGATCTGCTCGGCGAATGCCTGGCTGACATCGAGGGTGACCGGGATCGGCCAGAGCGTGCCATCGGCCAGGCGCATGTCGTCACGCACACGCTCGTAGTCGGCCTGGGCGAGGAAGCCCTCGAGCGGCGAGAAGCCGCCGTTCAAGATGAGCTCGAGGTCGCAGAGCTGGCGGTGGCTGAGGTGCCACTCGGGGAAGTGGGCGGCCTCGCTGGCCAGTTGGCTCGCGGCCGCGGCGTCGAGGTAGCCGTTGTTGAG
>CAYTWS010000162.1:0-4818 GCA_964442145.1 uncultured Ectothiorhodospiraceae bacterium
TGGTCCCCGGCTTCGAGGCGCCCGTGCTGCTGGCGTACTCGGCGCGCAACCGCTCGGCCTCGATCCGCGTGCCGTTCGAGGCGTCGTCGAAGTCCAAGCGCGTCGAGGTACGCTTCCCCGATGCCTCGGGCAACCCCTATCTCAGCTTCGCGTCGTTGTTGATGGCGGGCCTGGACGGGATCCAGAACAAGATCCATCCGGGCGATGCGATGGACAACGACCTCTACGACCTGCCGGCGGAAGAGGAGAGGAACCTCCCGCACGTGGCGGCCTCGCTCGAGGATGCCCTGGATGCGCTCGACAAGGACCGCGAGTTCCTCAAGCAGGGCGGCGTATTCACCGACGACGCCATCGACGCCTACATCGAGCTCAAGATGGAGGAGGTCACGCGCCTGCGCATGACCACCCATCCGGTCGAGTTCGATATGTACTACAGCGCGTGAGCGCGGGTCTCGGCCACGCCCTCGGTGCGCCGGGGGCGTGCGCCGCCACGAGCTGCTATCATGGCGCCCATGCGCAAGCTCATCCCGCTCCTGCTCGCCCTGTTGCTACCCGCCGTGAGCGCGGCTGGTGACGAGATCTATCGCACCACCGACGAGGACGGCAACGTCGTCTATACCAACGAGCCGCCCAGCGACGACGCCGAGCCCGTCGAGCTCGATCCCCTGACGACGGTGCCGCCCGGCGAGGAGATCCCCGACGAGGCCGACACCGACGACGGCAGCGACGCCGCGGCCAGCCAAGGGGCTTCGCCGCGCTATCAGGGCCTGGAGGTCGCCTACCCGCCGCACGACCAGACGGTGCGCCACAACGGGGGCTTGGTCCCCTTCCGGGTGCAGATCCTGCCCAAGGGCACCCAGCTCGCCGAAGGCCACAAGGTCGAGATCGTGCTCGATGGCGAGGTCCGGGGGAGCGCGCGCAGCCGCCAGATCAGCGTCAGCGCGGTGAGCCGGGGCCCGCACACCGCCGAGGCCCGCATCGTCGACGGCACGGGGGCGGTGATCACGCAGTCCCAGGCCACCGAGTTCTATCTGCTGCGTGCGGCCGTGGGCGAGCAAGCGCAGTAGCACCGCGTGGCCATGCCCCGCGCGCCGCTCGAGGCCCGCTGCCCCGCCCGGATCGATCCGAGATGAGCACGCCCCTGTCCGCGGATGCATCGCCCGGCGATGCCCCCGAGGGCCTCGCCGATGCGCTGACCGTCGCCCTCTGCGTCGTCGACGCCGATACCACGGTGCACTATGTCAACGCCGCCGCCGAGGCCTTGTTCGGCGCGGGCCGGCGTCAACTGGCCGGCCAGGCGTTGGGCTCCGCCGTGGCCATCGACAGCGAGTGGCTGGCGCGGGTGGCCCCCGCGATCGCCAGCGACGAGGCCTTCACCGTGCGCGAGCTGCGCGTGACGCCGCGCTATTCGACCGAGCAGCGACTCATCGATGCCACGGTCACCCCGTGGCAACGCGGGCAAGACGCTGGCTACGCCGTGGTCGAGCTGGTGCCGGTCGATCGCCACTTACGCATCGCGCGCGAGGCCTCGCTCGAGGCCCAGGAGGCGGCCAACCGGCACCTGCTGCGCGGGCTCGCCCACGAGATCCGCAATCCGCTCGCCGGGCTGCGTGGGGCGGCGCAGCTGCTCGCGCACGAGGCGAGCGGCCCCAGCGTCGGCGAATATACCGACGTCATCGTCAACGAGGTCGATCGCCTGCAGGCGTTGGTCGAGCGCATGGTGGGGCCCGTGCGCGCTCCCCGGCGCGACCGGCTCAACCTGCACGAGATCACCGAGCACGTGCTCTCGCTGCTGCGCGGCCAGGCCCCGCCCGGGGTGACCCTGACGACCGCCTACGACCCGAGCATCCCCGAGCTCGCCGGCGACCGCGACCAGCTCATCCAGGCGCTACTGAACCTGGGGCGCAACGCAGTCGAAGCGGTCGGCAGCGAAGGCACGGTGGTGCTGCGCACCTATACGCTGCGCCAGTTCACCGTCCGCCATGTGCGCCACCGCCTGGTGGCCGCGGTCGGGGTCGAGGACGACGGCCCCGGTATCCCCGGCGACCTGGCCGAGAGCCTGTTCCAACCGATGGTCACGAGCCGTGCCGAGGGCACGGGGCTGGGGTTGACCATTGCGCAGTCGCTGATCGCCCGTCACGGCGGGCTCATCGAGTGCGAGCGCACGGACCAAGGTAGCGTGTTCCGCGTGCTACTGCCGTTGGAGTCGGCCGATGACACAGGCTGAGCAGGTGTGGGTCATCGATGACGACCCCTCGACCCGCTGGGTACTCGAGCGCGCCCTGGGCCGGGCCGGGATGGCGGTGTCGGCGTTCGGCGATGGCGATAGCGCCCTGGCGCGCCTGGCACGCGAGGCGCCCGATGTCGTGCTCACCGATGTGCGCATGCCCGGCACCGACGGTCTCGCCGTCGCCGACCGGATCCGCCGGGACCGGCCCGAGCTGGCCGTGGTCGTGATGACCGCGCATTCCGATCTCGACACCACCGTGGCCGCCTACGAGGGCGGGGCGTTCGAATACCTGCCCAAGCCGTTCGACCTGGACGAGGTGGTCTCGGTGGTGCGCCGCGCCATCGAGAGCCAGGCGCCGGAGGCCACCGCTGGCGACGAAGCCCCCGAGGGCGGCGACGCCCATCTCATCGGCCGAGCGCCGGCGATGCAGACGCTGTTCCGCACCATCGGCCGCTTGGCGCGGGCACCGATCACCGTGCTCATCACGGGCGAGTCGGGCACGGGCAAGGAGCTGGTGGCACAGGCGCTGCATCGCCACAGCCCGCGCGCGCAAGGCCCGTTCGTCGGCCTCAACACGGCCGCGATCCCGCAGGAGCTGCTCGAATCCGAGCTCTTCGGCCACGAGCGCGGCGCGTTCACGGGGGCGGAGAGCCGCCGCCAGGGCCGCTTCGAGCAGGCCCACGGCGGCACGCTGTTCCTCGACGAGATCGGCGACATGCCGGCGGAGCTGCAGACGCGGTTGCTACGGGTGCTCTCGGAGGGCCGATTCTACCGCGTGGGCGGCTCACAGCCGGTGCGCGTCGACGTGCGCATCCTCGCCGCCACCCATCAAGACCTCGAGGCCCGTGTCGCTCGCGGCGATTTCCGCGAGGACCTGTTCCACCGCTTGAACGTGGTGCACGTGCCCGTGCCCGCGCTGCGCGAGCGCCCAGAGGATATCCCCGTGCTCGCCAGCCATTTCCTCGAGCGCGCGGCACGCGAGCTGGGCATGGAACGCAAGCACCTCGCGGCCGATGTCGCCGAGCGCCTGGCCACGCTGGAATGGCCCGGCAACGTGCGCGAGCTGGAGAACCTGTGCCGCTGGCTCACCGTCATGGCCGCAGGCAGCACGGTGCACTTGGCCGACTTACCGCGCGAGCTCAGCGGGGCGAGCAGGCCCGAGGCGGCCAGCGACTGGGAAGGCGCGCTCAGGCAGTGGGCCCGCCAGGCGTTCGCCACGGGCGAGCAAGACGTCGCGCCCGAGGCCCAGCGCCGCCTCGAGCGGCAACTGGTCGAGCAGGCACTGGAGCACACGGGCGGCCACCGCCAGCAAGCGGCCCGGCTGCTCGGCTGGGGCCGCAACACGCTCACCCGCAAGATCCAAGCGCTCGGGCTGGCGGGCGACGATCAGGTGTAGCGCGACCACGCGCCGGTGTGCCGCCGTCAGTGGAGCGCATCCGGATAGGCGCCCCGGAGGCGCTCCAAGACACTCGCCAAGTCGGGCGCGCCGACCCGTCGAGCGACCCCGTCGGGTGTCCCCGTGGCCAGAATCCGGCCGCCGTGGACGATCGCGATGCGGTCCGCAAGCGCCTCGGCATCGGCCGTGTCCGCGGTGGTGAATAGCACCGTGGCCGCGCCGCCGGGGTGCGCGGCGAGCGCATCCCGCAAGCGGGGCCGCGCCACCGCATCCAGCCCGCACAGCGGCTCGTCCAAAACCAACAGTGGCCGCGCCGACAGTAGGCATCCGGCCAAGCCCAACAGTTGGGTGGCCCCGCGCGAGTAGGCCTGCACCGACCACTGCAGTAAACGCTCGTCCAGGCCGAGGCGGGCACAAACGGGCGCGATGGGCGCGTCGGCCGGGCGCACCCCGTAGAGCGCGAGCATGTGCTCCAAGTAGCCGCGCCCATGGAGGTACTGCGGTGGCTGGAATTTCTCGGGCAGATAGGCCAACCCGGCACGCGCCGCCTGTCCCGTGTGCGCTTGCCCGTGGAGGCGGATTGCGCCTCGATCGATGGCACACAGGTCGAGCAGGGCGCGGATGAGCGTGGACTTGCCCGCCCCGTTCGCGCCTACCAGCGCCACCCGCTCGCCCACCTCGACGCGCAGGTCGACACCGGCCAGAGGGGCCCCCGCGCCGCTCCAGCGACACACGTTCACGAACTCGACCGCCGGCCTCATCATGGGCGGACTGGAGCAAAGTTCGGGCCGAATCCGTCAGAACAGCACCGTTGGATTACAACTGGGTGGGTCTTGCGCGGTGTTCCACACAGGGGCCGAACCGCTGGTGTCGAGACAGCCGGGCCCGGCTTGGTGTGGCCCCGGCTCGCCGCGCGTCTCGGCGTTGCGCAGCCGGCCGGTGACCGGACTGCCGTCATCGATCTCGGTGTCGAGCGCGCGGGCCACGCTGGCCGGCACATTACCCCCGAGGTGCAACACCAGCCGCGCTGCGTCGCCGCCGGCGTAGCCGTCATGGCGCGCCAGCACCAGCGGTCGATTGAACGGATTCAAGGGGCTGAGCTCACCGTCGGCGGCTGGCGGCACACCGCTCGTATCCCCGGGGAAACGGCCCTCGATGAAGCCGGCCTTGGACAAGTGCTCCCAGACGGCGT
>CAYTWS010000163.1:0-4761 GCA_964442145.1 uncultured Ectothiorhodospiraceae bacterium
GCATGGCTGGGCTGGCCCTTGATGCGGTCGATCTCGCTGGCGCCGTAGTTGACCAGGCCGCGGGCGACCTCGCGTCCGTCCGGGTCGATGCAGGCGACCACCTCGCCGCGCTGGAAGCCCCCGCGGACCGCGGTCACCCCGACCGACAGCAGCGATACCCCGGCGCCACGCAAGGCCCGGGCTGCGCCCGCATCGACGCGGAGCTCACCGCTGAGCTTGAGGTGATTGGCCAGCCAGCGCTTGCGCGCCATCAACGGCTCTTGCTGGGGTTCGAGCAGGGTGCCCAGCGTCTCCCCGCGATGCAGGCGGCCGAGCACATCGGAAGCCGCCCCGGGGGCGATGACCGTGGCCGTTCCCGAGCGTGCCGCGCGCGCGGCGGCGTCGATCTTGGTCGCCATACCGCCCCGACCCCACGCGGAGCCGGCGCCGCCGGCCAGGGCGGTGAGCTCGGGGTCCCCGGCGCGGCCCTCGCTGATCAGCCGCGCCTCGGGGTCGTGGCGCGGATCGCGATCGTAGAGGCCCTCGGTGTCGGTGAGCACGACCAGGACGTCCGCCTCGACCAGATTCGCTACCAACGCCGCTAGTGTGTCGTTCTCGCCGAAGCGGAACTCCTCGTTGGCGACCGTATCGTTCTCGTTGACTATCGGGATCACCCCCAAACCGACCAGCGTGCGCAGGGTCGAGCGCGCGTTGAGGTAGCGCTGGCGGTCGGAGACGTCGTCGTGGGTCAGCAGGATCTGGGCGGTGCGGATCCCGTGCACCTGGAACGCCGCCTCATAGGCCTGGACCAGGCCCATCTGGCCGACCGCGGCGGCGGCTTGGAGCGCGTGCAGGGCGCGTGGACGCTGGCGCCAGCCCAGGCGGCTCATGCCCTCGGCGACCGCGCCCGACGACACCAGCAGCACCTCGGTGCCGTCGCCGTGCAGGTGGGCGAGCTGCCGGGTCCAAGCGCGTATGGCCTCGGCATCGAGCCCCCGCCCCGAGCGCGTGACCAGCGAGCTGCCGATCTTGACGACCCAGCGTCGGGCTCGGCCCAGGCGCTCACGCCCCACCACCACCGCCCTCCTCATGCGCACGCACGGCCTCGAGGCGATCCATGATCGCCTGGCACAACCGCTCGGTGCCCTCGCCCGCGATCGCCGAGATCGCGTAGACGGGGCCGGTCCAGCCCAAGGCGTCGACGATATGTTGCACCGCGGTGTCGCGCTCGTCCCCGGCGAACAAGTCGATCTTGTTGACCACGAGCCAGCGCTCACGCTCGGCCAGGGCCTCCGAGTAGCGCCCGAGCTCGCGCTCGAGCCGCACGGCGGCCGCGCCCGGGTCGGTGCCGTCGAAGCTGGCGTGGGCGTCGACCACCTGCAGCAGCAGCCCCGTGCGCGCCAGATGCTTGAGGAAGCGCAGACCCAGCCCCGCACCCTCGGCGGCGCCCTCGATCAGGCCGGGGATGTCGGCCATCACGAAGCTGCGGTCGGCGGCGACGCGGACCACACCCAAGTGCGGGGTCACGGTCGTAAACGGGTAGTCGGCGATGCGCGGGCGTGCACCGGAGACGGCCTCGATCAGGGTGGATTTGCCCGCGTTGGGATAACCCAGCAAGCCGACGTCGGCGAGTAACTGGAGCTCGAGGCGCAGGTCGCGCCGATCGCCGGCGGTGCCGCCGGTCGTCTGACGGGGCGCGCGATTGGTGGAGCTCTTGAAGTGGGTATTGCCCAGGCCGTGGCGCCCGCCCTGCGCCACGAGCAGGTACTGGCCGTGGGCGGTGACGTCGCCGATGAGCTCGTCGGTGTCGTCGTCGTAGACGAGCGTCCCCACCGGCACCGTGACGACGCAGTCGCGTCCCGTGGCCCCGGTGCGATTGCTGCCGCGGCCGTCGCCGCCGCGCTCGGCCCGGTGGCGGCGTTGGTGGCGGAAGTCCGCCAAGGTGGCCAGGCCCTCGTCACCGACCAAGTAGACCGACCCACCGTCGCCACCGTCGCCGCCATCGGGCCCGCCACGCGGGACGAATTTCTCGCGGCGGAAGCTCAGGCAGCCGTCGCCGCCATCGCCGGCGCGGACTTCAATGGTGGCTTCGTCGACGAAATGCATGGTGCGCGGGGCTTCGGGGTTGCGCTGGGCGGCTCGCATCCGAGCGGGCACAAAAAACCCCGCCGGGGCGGGGCTCTTCGATTCGAAGACCGCGCCCGGTCGAGCGCTCAGCCTTCGGCGCTGGGCACGATCTCGACGTATTTGCGTTGCGCCGGGCCGCGCCGGGCGAAGCGTACCTGGCCGTCGGCCTTGGCATAGAGCGTGTAATCGCGGCCCGTGCCGACGTTGGGGCCGGCATGGAACCGGGTTCCCCGCTGGCGTACGAGGATGCTTCCCGCGTTGACCTTCTGGCCGCCGAAGCGTTTGACACCGAGACGCTTCGACTGCGAGTCGCGTCCGTTTTTGGTACTGCCGCCTGCCTTCTTGTGTGCCATGACCTACGTGCTCCTGATCGGCCTCGAGCTCACGCGCTGATGCCGGTGATCTCGAGCTCGGTGAAGTCTTGCCGGTGCCCCTGGCGCTTCATGCTGTTCTTGCGCCGCCGGAACTTGATGATCTTGATCTTGGGCCCGCGCCCGTGCGCGCTGACCTTGGCCTCGACCCGGCCGCCCTCGACCCGCGGCGAGCCAATCTTGACATCGTCGCCGTCGGCGACCATGAGGACGTCATCGAGTGTCACGGTCTCGCCCTCGGCGGCGTTGAGGCGCTCGACCCGGACTTTGTCGCCCTCGGCGACGCGATACTGCTTGCCGCCCGTGCGGACCACCGCGTACATCGTGAACAATCCCCTGCGTCGTGGCTCTTCTCGGGAAGGCGGCCGCCTAGGGCAAGGGCCGCCGTAAAGAAGCGTGAGTCTAGCCGACGTTGGCCCCGCGGTCAATCGCGCCCCGTGGGCGTGGTTGACACCCCCAGGGGGCCTTCCTACGATCGCGCAGACCTCCCCGGTGTGCCAGCCCCATGCAGCTCGACGCCATCCAGGCGCTAGTCGCCGCCGACATGGAAGCAGTCGACGGCCTCATCCGCCAGCGCCTGCGCTCCGACGTCGTGCTCATCAACCAGCTCGGGCAATACATCATCAGCAACGGCGGCAAGCGTCTGCGCCCGCGGCTGGTGCTATTGTCGGCGCGCGCGGCGGGCTATAGCGACTCCGATCACATCACGCTCGCCGCGATCGTGGAGTTCATCCACACCGCTACTCTGCTGCACGACGACGTCGTCGACGACTCCGCCTTGCGCCGCGGTCAGTCGACCGCCAACGAGCTCTGGGGCAATGAGGCGGCGGTGCTCGTCGGCGATTTCCTGTATTCGCGCGCCTTCGAGATGATGGTCGAGGTCGGCCAAATGCGGGTCATGGAGATCCTCGCGCACGCGACCAATACCATCGCCGAGGGCGAGGTGATGCAGCTCATCAACGTCCACGACGCCGATACCACCGAGGCGCGCTATCTCGAGATCATCCGCTCCAAGACGGCCAAGCTGTTCGAAGCGGGCTGTCAATTGGGCGCGGTCCTCGGGGGATTGTCCGCCGACGCCGAGGCCGCGTTGGCGCGCTACGGGATGTATCTGGGCACGGCGTTCCAGTTGATCGACGACGTCCTCGACTACAGCGCGGCGACCGACACCATGGGCAAGAACGTCGGTGACGACCTCGCCGAGGGCAAGCCCACGTTGCCGCTCATCCATGCCATGGAGCACGCCAGCGGCGACGACGCCGACGTCATCCGCCGGGCCATCGAGGACGGGGGGACCGACTCGGTCGAGGAGGTCGTCGCCATCCTCGAGCGCACCGGTGCCATCCAGGCGGCGCGCCAGCGCGCGCGCGCGGAGAGCGCGCGCGCGTTGGCCGAGCTCGACGCCCTGGATGCCGGACCCTATTGCGACGCCCTCGCCGACCTCGCGCGTGTGGCGGTCGAGCGCGACGCCTGAGGCGCCGCTGCCACCCGGCTCAGCCCGTGATCGCGGCTCGCAACCGCTCGATCATGCGCTGCGCCTGGTGCGGGTACGGCCCGCCGAAGAGGTGGCAATGGTTGAGGATGTGGTACAGGTTGTAGAGCTGTTTGCGCGTACGATAGCCGGGGTCGAGTGGCCAGGCCGCACGGTACGCCGCGTAGAACGCGCGATCGAAGCCGCCGAATAGCTCCGTCATGGCGAGGTCGGCCTCGCGGTCGCCGAAGTAGGCGGCGGGATCGAATAGACAGGCCGAGCCGTCCGGGGTATAGCCGTAATTGCCCGCCCAAAGGTCGCCGTGCAGGCGGGCGGGCGCCGGGGTGTAGCCCTCGAACAGGACGCTCAGGCCCTCGACCAGGCGCCAGCCGGCCTCGGCGAGCCGGGGATGGCCGTCGTCGGCCGCGAGGCGTAGCTGGTGACCCAAACGCTGCTCCCGCCAGAACGCGGCCCAGTCGCCGTACCAGCCGTTCGGTTGCGGCGTCGTGCCGATGTAGTTGTCGCGCTCGAAGCCATAGTCGCACGCGCTCGCGGCGTGCAGGTGTGCCAGCGCCTCGCCGAAAGCGGCTGCATCACCGGTGCTCGCGAGCGCGACGAACTCGGTCACCAGATAGGCTTGCCCGGCGGTGACCCCGTGAGCCAAGGGCCGCGGGACGTGCAGGGCTCGCGGCTCAGCCAGGGTGGCGAGGCCGGCCGCCTCGGCCGCGAACATATCGGCGCAGACGGGCGCGTTGTGTTTGACGAACAGCCGCCGCTCGGGCGTGTCGACACACGCGGCGCCGTGGAGGCAGC
>CAYTWS010000164.1:0-4754 GCA_964442145.1 uncultured Ectothiorhodospiraceae bacterium
CGCGTCCAGGCGCTGGGTGAACGCCCGGAAGTCGTCCTCGGTGAACTCGCTGGTTTGGATATCCCGGCCCATGGGCTGCCCTCCCGCAGCGTCACCCGCGCCGATGCGGGCTCATGATGCCGGAGACGAGGGCGTGCGTGGGCCGTCTGCGGTCAGTGCCGCCTCGGCGGCGTGCCAGCGGCCCAGCGTCCCGACGTCGTGCCAGACGCCCGTGTAGTGCTCGCCCGCGACCCGGGACTGCGCGACGGCACGTGCAAGTAGCGGTGCCAGGCGCTCGTCGCCTTCGTCGAGATCGTCGAACAGCGCCGGGGAATACACCCCGATACCGGCGAAGGTCAGCCGCGGCCCGGGCCCCGTCGCGACGCGGTCACCGGCGAGTGCGAAATCGCCGTCCGAGCGATGGGCTGGATTGGGCACCAAAACGAGCCGGGCGTAGTCATCGGGGGCGAGCACCAGCCGCCCGAAGGGATAGTCGGTGACGACGTCGCCGTTGACGACGACGAAGGGCCCGGGCCGCAGCAGCTCGAGGGCATGGCGGATACCGCCGGCCGTCTCCAGCGGCTGTTCGCCCTCGTCGCTGTAGCGCACGCTCAGGCCCCACTCGCGGCCGTCGCCCACGTGGTCCCGGATCGCTTGGCCCAGCCAGGCGACATTGATCACTACCTCGTCGAAGCCGGCCGCTGCGAGCGCCTGCAGATGGCGCTCGATCAACGGCTCGCCCGCGACCGGCAGCAGCGGCTTGGGCACGCGATCGGTGATCGGGCGCAGCCGCGTGCCCCGACCGGCGGCCAGGATCATCGCCTTCATGGGGCCACCTCCGTGCCCAGCGCCGCCAGCAGCTCGGTCATCGGTTGCAGCGCCGGGACCGCGGCGGCCTCGGCTCGGAGATAGCCCAGGAAGCGCGCCGCGTCGCCGATGTAGCGCGGCTTGCCGTCACGGTGGTACAGGCGCGCGAAGATGCCGAGTACCTTGAGATGGCGCTGCGCGGCCATGGTCGCCAGCATTTGCTCGAAGGTCTCGGCATCGCCGGGGACGGGCAGACCCGCCGCTTGCGCCCCCCTTCGGTAGCGGGCGATCCAGCCTTGCTCGCGTCTCGCGTCCCAGGAGGCGAACGCGTCGCGCAACAGCGAGGCGAGATCGTAGGTGATGGGCCCGTGGACCGCATCCTGGAAGTCGAGCACACCGGGACACGGGGTCGTGACCATGAGGTTGCGCGCCATGTAGTCGCGGTGGACGAACACGTGTGGCTGTGCGAGGGCTCGCTCGATCAGGTCTTCGCGCAAGGCTTGCCAGCGGCGCCACCAGTCGGCGCCGGGCTCGATGCCGAGGTGGGCGCGTACATACCAGCGCGGGAAGAGCTCGAGCTCGGCGCGCAAGCGCCCGGCGTCGTAGGGCGGCAGATCCGCGCTGGGCGTGTCCGCCTGCATCCGCACGAGGGTGTCGACCGCGGCATCCATTAGGGCCGGCCCGTCGGCCTCGCCGAGGCGATCGATATACGCGGTGTCGCCCATGTCCGACATCAAGACGAATCCGCCGGCCCGATCGTGCGCCTCGATCCGGGGCACGTGGATGCCGGCGTCGGCGAGGCGCTGGGCGATGTCGACGAAGGCAGCGGTGTCCTCGCGCTCGGGCGGTGCGTCCATCGCGATGCGCGTGCCGGCGGGTGTCGGCACCCGGAAGTAACGGCGTGCGCTGGCATCGGCCGAGGCGATCGTGAGCTCGCCGGCGAGCGCGATCGAGCGTTGCTGGAGCCAGTGGCGAAGGGCGGTCTCGCGCGCGTCGGCGGGCATCGGCGGGTTTCCCTGGAGCGGCTAGCGCTAGTGTGGGCCGGTGGTTGCGACCCCAAAATATTGGGGTATTTGCTTGATTCGGCTGCAGCGGGCTTCTACCATTCCCCCACATTGCACACAAGGGGTCGGTCCCGAGATGTATATTCGCGTAGCCGTCGTGGGCCTCGCCCTGTGTTGGACGAGCGCCGCTCACGCGGCCGGGCTGGACATCAGCCTGGCCGACGAGACCGCCCACCTGCAGTACCTGACCGACTCGGGTAGCCTCGGCTACGGCGGCGCCGATGTCGGCCTCGGCGTGTTCTTCAACGAGGCCGACGATGTCGTCGCTACGGGCAATCTGCTGGTCACGAGCAATCCCAGCCGGAACAATAACCTCCAGTTCGGCATCGGTGCGAAAGCCTATGGGGGTAACGTCGATCGCACCGACGAGACCGTGGGCGCGATCGCCATCGGTGGATTGCTGCGCTATATCATCCCCGCCGAGACGCCCATGGCGGTCGCCGTCGAGGGCTACGGCGCGCCCAGCATCACCAGCTTTGCCGACACCGAGGACCTCAGTGAGTTGACGACGCGCTTCGAGATCGAGGTGATGCCCTCGACGCGCGGCTACGTCGGCTACCGTTTCCTCGAGCCCGATCTGGAGACGGGCGGCGAGGTCGAGCTCGACGATAATTTCCACGTCGGCATCCGAATCACCTTCTGAACCGTTCCCGCGGCGATGACCCCGATCGAGCGCGTGCGGGCCATCATGGCGCAGCTCCGGGATCCCGAGACCGGCTGCCCATGGGACGTGGTCCAGGACTTCGCCAGCATCGCGCCGCACACCATCGAGGAGGCCTACGAGGTCGCCGACGCCATCGAGCGCGGTGACCTCGCCGGCCTGCGCGACGAGCTCGGCGACCTCCTGCTCCAAGTCGTCTACCACGCGCAAATGGCGCACGAGGCGGGCCACTTCGATTTCGACGATGTGGCCGCGGGCCTGGCCGACAAACTGGTGCGGCGCCACCCCCACGTCTTCGGCGACAGCGGTCCCACCGACGCGGCCACGCGCGAGGCCGACTGGGAGGCGGCCAAGGCGGCCGAGCGCGCGCACAAGGGCGAGACCGACGATAGCGCGCTCGCGGGCGTCACGCTCGGCTTGCCGGCCGCCACGCGGGCGCAGAAGCTGAGCAAGCGCGCCGCCCGCGCCGGCTTCGATTGGCCCGATGCCAGCGGGCCGGCGGCTAAGGTGCGCGAGGAGCTCGGCGAGGTCGCGCAGGCGGCGGGCGAGCCCGCCGCGGCCGAGGCCGAGATCGGCGACTTGCTGTTCGCGGCGGTCAATCTGGCCCGCCACCACGGGATCGACGCCGAGACCGCGCTGCGCCGCGCCAACGATCGCTTCGAGGAGCGCTTCCGGGCCCTGGAGTCGGGCCTGGCGGCGGAGGGGCGGCAAACGTGCCAGGAGCCGCTCGCCGAGCTCGAGCGCCGCTGGCAGCGCGCCAAGACCGACACGGATGCCGGCTGATCCACAGACACCACGCAGGCCCTCGCCTCGAGTGAGGCGGCGTTGACCTCGCCGCGCCACGCGGCTGCGGGGCGTTGCGCGCTGTGGGCGCTGTTCGCGCTCGCGCTGGCGATCGCGAGCCTGTTCGTCGCCTGGCGTGCCCTGGCCGCCGTCGACTTCGCCTATCCCGTGCTCTACGACGCCCTCGGATTGGGGGCGACCATCGAGCGTTACGGCCCCGACAACGACGTCCGCCCCGGTTTCCATCGCACCACCCGCGCCGAGCGCGAGCGCATCTTCGCCGCGATCGCCGAGGCCATCCGCAACGATGGCGCCGGCTTGGCCAAGCTGCGCTACCGGGCCCCCGATGGCCGCGTGCTGGGTCTGGTCCTGACCGAGGCCGAGGTCCAGCATCTCAACGATGTCGCTACCCTGGTGCGCCGCTTTGAGCGTGTCGGCTGGGCGGCGCTGGGCGCTCTCGTGGCGCTGACGGCGACGGCCGGTGTCCGCCGGTTGCGCCCGCCGCGGGCGCGCTACTTCGGCGCCGGTGCCGCGGTCGTCGTCCTCGGTACGGCGACGGTGGTCCTGGCGCTGGGGCCGACCGACGTGTTCTATTGGCTCCACGAGCGGGTCTTCCCGCCCGACCATCAGTGGTTCTTCTATTACCAGGAATCGCTGATGTCGATGATGATGCGCGCGCCCGATCTCTTCGGCGCGATCGCTGTTGTCTGGTTGGCCCTGGCCTTGGCCATCGCCGCGGTGGTGTTCTGGGCGATCGACCGCGGCCTGCGCCGGCGAGCGGGGAGCCAACGCCGATGAAAGAGTTGCTGGTGATACGCCACGGCAAATCCAGCTGGGATGATCCGGCCCAGGCGGATCGCGCCCGCCCGCTCAAGCCCCGGGGCGAGCGGGCGGGCGACGCCATGGGCGCGCGCTTGGCCGCACGCGCGAGCGTGCCCGAGCGCGTCATTACATCGGACGCCCGGCGCGCGCTCGCCACCGCGGAGCGCCTGGCGGCGGCCGCGGGCGTCGCCAGCGACCGCGTCGTCGTCGAGCCCCAGCTCTACACCGAGCGCACAGACGATGTCCTCAAGGTCATCCGCCGCATCGACGACGGTGTCGAGTGTGCCGCCATCGTCGGGCACAACCCGGCCCTGCACGAGCTGGTGCACACACTCTCGGATCTGCGGTTGGGCAAGTATCCCACCGCGGCCATCGCGCACTTGCGCCTGCCCGTCGAGTGCTGGGGTGACGTGGCCGAGGGCGCGGCCGAGGTCGTCGACTACGACTGGCCCAAGAGCGGCCGGGACGCCTAGAGCGTCGGTCGCCTATTGGACTAGCCGGCGCACGCGCTCGAGATAGGTGGCCTCGTCGGGCTCGACACCGTCGCGCTGGGCCTGCCACAGCGTGTAGCCCAGCGGCTCCATCAGGCGGTGCTCGGCCTCGAGGTGATCGCCCACCTGCGCCTTCAAGCGTTGGAT
>CAYTWS010000165.1:0-4751 GCA_964442145.1 uncultured Ectothiorhodospiraceae bacterium
AGACACTTTAAAGGTCATCCTGTAGATTCGCTTGTTTCTTGCCTGTATCGACGACGGCGACGTCGCCTGGACCGAGTGGAGTGTGCTCCAAGAGATTCCGATCAACAACACGGGAAATGGGGCGAACGTCGCTACCCTGGACCTCAATTACGACGACACGTTCCGCTATGCCCTGGGTGCGACCTACCGAGGCCTGGATCCGTGGACGTTCCGCGCGGGCCTGGCCTACGACGAGGCGCCTCAAGAGGACCCGGAATTCGTCACACCGCGCATCCCCGATGCCGATCGGACTTGGACGACGCTCGGCTTCAATTACGCGCTCTCGTCGAACGCCTCGATCGACTTCGGCTACGCCCACTTGTTCGTGGACGATGTCTCGGTCAACAACGAAGAGCAGGGCAACACGCTCAAGGGTGAGTTCGACGCGAGTGTCGACATCGTGTCCGTCCAGGGCAATTGGCGCTTCTGAGCGAAGTAGGCACGCTTATGGTGCGGCGTGTTCGATGCTGATCGATGACGTCCTCATCCGTGGGTTCGCCATCAATGCAACCCGGGCCGCGTTCGGTCCGGGTTGCCCGTTGTGGTGCTTGTATAGACAACCTTGGAACCATGTATCGTGGATGTGCGTGGAGGGGTCACGGGCCCCGGCCGGGCCGCCGAGGCCGACGCCTTGGCGGTCCGGGCCTATCGTGGGGAGTCGGTACGGCACTTGCCGGATTGGCCCAAGTGGTGGTAACCGTTTGAGGCTATGAGGAGGAGTGCAATGGCTATTCGTTCGTTGGGCCGCAAAGTAGCCGCCTTCTTGGGCGGTGTCGTACTCGTGCTCGGGTTGGCGTTGCCCGCTTCGGCGGGGCGTGTCGAGACCGATGACGTGCTCGCCGAGATCGAGGTCTCGAAGCAGCGGGCGGAGGTCATCTCCACGCTCGAGCGCGATGCCGTCGCCGACCGCCTGGCCGACATGGGTGTGGATCCGACCAATGCACGCGAGCGCGTGCGCCGCATGTCGGATGACGAGATCGCCGCGCTCCACGGCCGTATGGCGGAGGCCAAGGCCGGCGGGGTGCACGGGCACGTGGCCGCGGTCGCGGTCGCGGTGTTCGTCGTCTTCGTCATCACCGATGCGGTGGGCGCGACCGACGTCTTCCCGTTCGTTCAGGCGGCCGATTGATGCCGCAGGCCGGCCGGCGCCTGCAAACCACGGCGGTGGCCCGATGGCTCATGCTCGGCGCCATCGCCGCCTCGCTGGCCGGCTGCGCCGCGACCCCGCAGAGCGCCGCGATCGAGCGTAAGCCGCCGCCCGATCTGCCGCCGGCGGCTGAGCTCACCGAGGTCCCGTTCTTCCCGCAAGAGCGCTATCAATGCGGTCCGGCCGCGCTGGCGACCGTGCTCACCTACAGCGGTTTCGACACCGAGCCCGGCGATCTCGTCGACGCGGTCTACGTCCCCGACAAGAAGGGCTCGCTCAGGCCCGAGATGCGCGCGGCCGCGCGCGCACGGGACGCCGTCGCCTATCCGCTCGACGGCCGCCTCGAGACCCTCATGCGCGAGATCGCGGCGGGCCATCCGGTCCTGGTGATGCAGAACCTCGCGCTCGATTGGTGGCCGCGCTGGCACTACGCGGTCGCGGTCGGCTACGACATGGGCCGCGACCACATCGTCCTGCGATCGGGCCGAACCAAGCGCCGATTGACCATCACGAGCACGTTCGAGCGTACCTGGGCGCGCTCGGGCCACTGGGCCCAAGCGGTGGTTGCCCCGGACGACCCGCCGGTCTCGGCCGAGCCGGTCGCTTGGCTCCGGGCGGTGCGCGAGCTCGAGGAGACCGGCGCGCGCCAGGCGGCACTGACCGGCTACGAGACCGCGACCGAGCGCTGGCCCGAATCCCAGGCGGCCCGGCTCGCGCTGGGCAACGCCCATTTCGAGCGCGGCGACCATGCAGCGGCGCGCCGGGCGTTCACCGAGGCCGTGGCGCGGGCGCCGAAGTCGGGCGACGGCTGGAACAATCTGGCGTATGCCATGGCCCGTACCGGCTGCGGCGAATCGGCGGTCGAGGCTGCGCGCTGTGCGGTGCGCCTGGCCCCGGACGAGGCGGAATTCCAGGCCACGCTGGATGAGCTCACCGGCGGCGCGCGCACCCAGGGCCTCGCGGGCGATTGCGGCATCCCGCAGTGCCCGGCCGCCGGGGATTCGGGCGGCTGATACGGCCCCGACCCGGTGCGCCGGCGATGACGGCCCGTGTAGCGCGGAGGCCTGCCGGATAGCGCTTGGGGCCGGGCGTATCGGAGGGGGTAACGCGACCGAGGCGGCCGCCCGGCCTGCGCGGGCGGGCGATCGAGCGCGATTCGGCCTACGCCGCTCGCCCGGGGCAGGCCTCGCCGCGGCCCTTCCGTATGCCGCGGTGCCGCGAAACGCCGGCGCCGATGTAGGCCGGTTTTCGCTCGCAACCGGCCCCCGGTTGGATGGTGCGCCGTGTAGCGGACGGCGGCCCTCCCAGGAGAATCCGCCGCAAGCGACAACCGGCAGTGGTGGCCCGTGGCGCGCGCACGCCTGCCGGATAGCGCTTGGGGCCGGGCGTATCGGTGGGGGCGATGGGACCGAGGCGGCCGCCCGGCCTGCGCGGGCGGGCGATCGAGCGCGATTCGGCCTACGCCGCTCGCCCGGGGCAGGCCTCGCCGCGGCCCTTCCGTATGCCGCGGTGCCGCGAAACGCCGGCGCCGATGTAGGCCGGTTTTCGCTCGCAACCGGCCCCCGGTTGGATGGTGCGCCGTGTAGCGGACGGCGGCCCTCCCAGGAGAATCCGCCGCAAGCGACAACCGGCAGTGGTGGCCCGTGGCGCGCGCACGCCTGCCGGATAGCGCTTGGGGCCGGGCGTATCGGTGGGGGCGATGGGACCGAGGCGGCCGCCCGGCCCGCGCGGGGCCGACGACCGAGCGCAATCCGGCCTGCGCGGGCGGGCGATCGAGCGCGATCCGGCCTACGCCGCCGGCGATGCGCCGCAGGCGATGCGCTGCAAGCCGGGGCGGGCGATGTCGCCGGCATCGGGGCATCCCGCCCCCGCGGATCGCCTACTGCGCGGCGCCCATGGCCAGGGCGCGTTCGCGGCTGGCCTTGAGCTCGGCAGCGGTGGGCTGGCGCATGCGCTCGTCGGTCTCGGGCCAGCCCTGCGTGTGCCGCAGGACGAGCTCGGTCAGCGCGCTCATGTGGTCGTCGCGGTCGTTGAGCGCGGGGATATAGTGCAGCTCACCGCCGCCCGCCTCCCGGAAGAGCTCGCGATTCTCGCCGCCGATCTCTTCCAGCGTCTCCAGGCAGTCGGCCGGGAAACCGGGGCAGATGACATCGAGGCGCCCGAGCCCCCGCTCGCCCAGCGCCTGCACCGTCTCGTCGGTGTAGGGCTGGAGCCAGGGCTCGCGGCCGAAGCGCGACTGGAACGTGATGCGGTAGTCGCCCTCGCCCAGCCCGAGGCGTTCGGCCAGCAGACGCCCCGTCTTCTGGCACAGGCAGTGATAGGGGTCGCCGTTGAGGAGATAGCGCTGTGGCACGCCGTGGAACGACATCAGCAGCAGATCCCCGCGGCCGTGCTCCGCCCAGTGCTCCTCGACCGAGCGCGCCAGCGAGTCGATGTAGCCGGGATCGTCGGCGTAGTGCTGGATCCAGCGGAACTCGGGGATCCAGCGCCAGCGGTTGAGCTCGGCCGTGGTGGCCTCGAACACCGACGCGCTCGTCGAGCCCGAGTATTGCGGATACAGGGGCAGCAGCACGATGCGCCGGGCGCCCTTGTGGCGTAGCTCGGCCAGCGCGTCGGCGACCGAGGGCCGGCCGTAGGTCATGCCGAGCGCGACGTGCACCGGCCCGGGGGTGCGCTCGTTGATCTTGGCCTCCAGCGCGGCCGCCTGCCGGCGGCCGATGTTGAGCAAGGGCGAGCCCTGCTCTTGCCAGATACCGGCGTACGACTTGGCGACCCGCTGCGGGCGCGTGCGCAGCACGATCCCGTGGAGGATGAGCCGCCACTGCAGGCGCGGCAGCTCGATCACGCGCGGATCGCCGAGGAACTCCGCTAGATAGCGCCGCAGCGCGCGCGGCGTCGGCGCCTCCGGGGTCCCGAGGTTGACCAGCAGCACCCCGGTCGCTTCGGGCGAACCGTGCGCGTAGTCGGGCTCGGAGACATAGGACGAGTAGTTGGACACCAAGGGGCGAGCCGGTCCGTCTGTGGAAAACAATCGAGCGGCATTGTAGGGTGGCGCCTCACGGCCAGCAACGAACCCCAACCCGGGCAGCCGCTGCGCCGTCGGATACCGTGTTCACTGCCGGTTCGTTCGTCCCAGTTGGACACGTCGATTCGCACGAGCCGCCGATCGGCCGCTGCGGCCCGGCATCGGCTCCGGGCGTGACGCGATCGGCACGCGGGTCGCTGCCAGCCGGGCGGCGACCTGGCCCAACCGCGATGCCGTACCCGCTCAACCAATAGAAGGGAGGGGCATGTCCGTTACGATCGCCGTCGTCCGCGAAACCGCTCCGGGCGAGCGCCGCGTCGCGCTCGATCCGGGCGGCGCCGAACGTTTCCGCAACAAAGGCGTCGAGATCGTCGCCGAGCGCGGGGCCGGCGCCGCCGCCCGCTACCCCGACAGCGCCTACGAAGGGGTCCATTTCGTCGACGACCGCAAAGAGGCGCTCGCGGCCGCCGACATCCTGGTGAAGGTGCTGCCGCCGTCGATCGAGGAGGTCGAGGCGCTGCCCGAGGGTGCCGTGGTCGC
>CAYTWS010000166.1:0-4726 GCA_964442145.1 uncultured Ectothiorhodospiraceae bacterium
CTGGAGTAGCCGGGCAGGAGGAGGACGTCGTCGAACGTCAGCGCTTCTTCGATAATGCGCATGGATGTGAGCCGGTCGCGCGGGCTAGGGTAAGCCCTCTATTATATGGTGCGACGGCGCCACGAACAATTCGCGCACGAGGCCCAAGCACCCGATGACCCCATCCGCCGGCGACACCGCCGACATCCACGTGTTCTCGGTCAGCGAGCTCAATCGCACCGTGCGCGACGTCCTGGAAGGGGCCCTCGGCCCGATCTGGGTCGCCGGCGAGCTCTCCAACATCGCCCGACCCGCCTCGGGGCACATCTATTTCACCCTGAAGGACGCCGACGCACAGGTGCGTTGCGCCATGTTCCGCGGGCGCAACCGCCGCCTCACCTTCACACCCGAGGCCGGCATGATGGTGCGTGCCCGCGGGCGGGTCGGCCTGTACGAGCCCCGCGGGGACTACCAGCTCATCGTCGAGGCGCTCGAGCCCGGCGGCTCGGGCGCGCTCGCGCAGGCGTTCGAGGCCCTCAAGAAGCGCCTCGCCGCCGAGGGCTTGTTCGCCGCCGAGCGCAAGCGGGCGCTGCCCGCCCTGCCCCGCCGCGTTGGCGTGATCACCTCGGCGTCGGGCGCTGCCTTGCGCGACGTTCTGCGCATCCTGCACCGGCGCTTCCCGGCGGTCCCCGTGGTCGTCTATCCGGTGCCCGTGCAGGGCGAGCAAGCCGCCGGCGCAATCGCCGCCATGCTCGAGCGCGCGGGCGCGCGCGCCGAGTGCGACGTCGTGCTGCTCGTGCGGGGCGGGGGCTCGCTCGAGGACCTTTGGGCCTTCAACGAGGAGGCCGTCGCCCGCGCGATCGTCGCCTCACCCATCCCCGTGGTCAGCGGCGTGGGCCACGAGATCGACGTCACCATCGCGGACTTCGCCGCCGACCGGCGCTGCCCGACGCCATCGGCCGCCGCCGAGGTGGTCACCCCGGACGCCGAGACCCTGGTGCGCCGCGTCGGCCAGGTCGAGCGGCGCTTGTCGGCCTCGACTCAGCGACGGTTGGAACGCGCGACCGAGCGCCACGCCCACCTCGAGCGGCGCCTCTACCGCCAGGACCCGGCGCGGCGGCTGCAGCAGCTCCAGCAGCGCGCCGACGAGTTGAGCGCCCGTCTAGGGCGCGCGGTCCGCCGCGAGCTCGCGCGCCATCGCCGGCGTTGGGTTATCCACACCGAGCGCCTCGAGCGCGCCACCCCGGCACAGCGGATCGAGCGACTGCGAGACCGGCTCGCACGCGCCCAGCGCGGGCTCGAGCGCGGCGTCCAGCGCTCGCTGGCGGGCCATCGCGAGCGCCTGGCGCGCACGAGCCGTGCGCTGGAGGCGGTCAGCCCCCTGGCGGTGCTCGGCCGCGGCTACGCCCTGGTCCGGCGCAGCGCCGACGGCCGCGCGCTCACCGATGCCGACGACACCGCAGCGGGCAACGGTCTCGATATTCGCCTCGCCCGCGGCCGGGTGGAAGCGACCGTGGATCGGTCGCTGCCGGCTTCCGGTGACGAGTGACGCCCGCGCCCAAGAGCCGGTCGACACCACCGCGGTGGCTGCGGCCGAGGCCATGCCGTCATCAGCGGCGCGCCATGCGCCGCACGAGCTCGCGCAACCGCCCCTCGGTGGCCACGCCGTAGTCGACGCGCGGCTGTGCGTTGAGGCTCCGTCGGCTCGGCATCGCTTTTCCCATGGGCTCCCCAGCGGGGTGGATCGTCGGGCCATTGCAAGTGCGACGCCAACGAGGCGCCGCCCCGCTTTGACGAGCGGTGCGAATACGCTAGATTTGCGCTGGCACTGCGCGCGGGCCCCTCGCACAACACGCGTCTCGAACGCGCTCGAGCCCACCGGCACCCCGGTTGGTGGCCGCTGCTCTGGTGCCGCGCCGTTTGCTCGGTGTCTCCGTCGTGTCATCGAGACCCTGACGTTTCACCAACACCGCGCACCCGCGCGGGTGCCGAACGCGGGAGAATCACCATGAGGGTGCGATCGCAACGGCGCGTGCTCGTATTGGCCGCAGGGCTGGCGCTCATCGCGGCGCGAGCGCACGCCGAGGAGCCCCTATCGGTTACCGTGCAGCCGCTCAGCGAGCTGGCCCAACCGATCCATGCCGACGCCCCCGCGGAAGTCGTATCCCGGTCACGCGCCGAGCTCGCCGCCCGCCTGGCCGCCCCCATCGACCGGATCCGCGTCGATGTGGGCGACCGTGTCGACAGCGGCGCGATCGTCGCCGAGCTCGAGTGCGTCGATGCGGGCAACCGGCTCGAGCGCGCCCAGAGCCGGCGCGAGGAGCTGGCAGCGCGCAAGGCGCTCGCGCGCACGCGCCTGGAGCGCACGCAGCGCTTGCTCAAGCAGGACGCGGCGACACCCGACGAGCTCGACGAGGCCCGCTCCGAGTTCGATGCGGCCGCGGCCAATCTGCGGGTGCAGAACGCCGCTGTCGAGGCGGCCGAGCGCGATGTCGAACGCTGCACGATCGAGGCGCCTTTCGCCGGCGTGGTGACCGCGCGCCCCCGCCAGCCGGGCAGCTATGTGCAACCGGGCACGCCCGTCATCGAGCTCATCGATCCCGCAGCAATCGTGCTGTCGGAACGAGTGCAGCAGCGCCATCTGGACGCACTGGAAGCGGCCAATGAGGCGAGCTTCCGGTCACAAGGCCGGCGTTACCCGGCGCGCTTGCGCCGCGTCGTGCCTCAAAGCGACCCCACCACGCGCACGCGCGAGGTCCGACTGGCGTTCATCGAGGATCAACCCCTGCCCGGGGTCGCCGGCCGCATCCGCTGGCGCGTCACCGACCGCGCCCTCCCCGCGGACATGCTGGTACGCCGCGATGGCCAACTGGGGGTGATGCGTCGCCTCGATGGACGCGCCCACTTCGAGCCCCTACCCGCTGCCGTCGAGGGCCGCCCCGTCGCGACCGACCTCGCCCCCGACACACCGCTGATCGTGCGCGGACGCTATAGCGTAGCCGACGGCGACCCGATCCAAGTCAGCGAGTAGCCCGCGTTGCTACGGCGGTTCCTCACCAACCACGTGCTCGCCAATGCGACGTTCGTGCTGGTCCTCGCGCTGGGGATCGCCGCCTACGTCATGCTCCCGCGCCAGCAGGATCCGACCATCAACTTCAATTGGATCGAGATCAACACGGTTCTTGCCGGTGCCGGCCCGCGCGACATCGAGCGCCGCGTCACCGAGCCCCTAGAGCGCAGCATCCGGACCATCTCCGACATCGAGTTCGTCTCCAGTACATCGCGCGAGAGCATCTCCAGCATCCTCGTTCGCTTCGAGGATATCAGCGACGCGACATTCCGCGAGCGCGTCGCCGACCTGCGCCGCGAGATCCGCTCGGCCGAGGACGAGCTGCCCGACAGCGCGGACGACCCCACGATCCGCGAGATCACCACGGCGAATGCCTTCCCCAACGCGACGATCGCGGTGACGGCACCCGGCGACGGCGAGCGCCTGCGCCGCCAGGTCCAGCTCATCCTGGAGGATCTACAGCAGCTCCAAGGGGTGGACTCGGTCCAGGCCCATGGGCTCACCGATCCCGAGCTGCAAGTGGCATTCGACCCGGTCGCGGTCGAGGCCCACGGCCTCGATCCCACGGCGCTCGCCGACACCGTGCGTAATTACTTCCGCGACCTGGCCGCCGGCGATATCCAAGTGGGCAACCGGACCTGGCTGGTGTCGGTCGAGGGGACCACGGCTGACCCCACCGAAGTGGGCAAGCTGCCGATCGAGACCGCGCGGGGCGAGGTGCCGCTGGATGCACTGGCCACCGTGCGCCGCGGGCGCAGCGAGGCCGACGCCTTGGTGCGCTACCAGGGCGAGCCCGCCGTCCAGCTCGGGGTGAACAAAAAGGCCAAGACCAACACACTGGAGCTGGTCGAGCGCGTGCGGCGCTACATCGCCGAGCGCAACGCAGTCGCCGACCGCGCCGGCGTCCGCTTGGCCTTAGTGGACGACCAGACCGAGATCACGCGCAACGCGCTCAATGTAATGCAGACCAACATGGTGATCGGCCTGGTCCTGGTGCTCCTGGTGGCCTGGCTTTTCCTGGGCTTGGGCATCTCGCTGCTCACAGCGATCGCGATCCCGTTCATCCTCGCCGGCGTGTTCCTGACGCTGTTCGTGCTCGACCGCACGCTCAATGTCCTGGTGCTGCTCGGTGTGGTCATCTCGCTCGGGATGCTCGTCGACGACGCCGTGGTCATGGTCGAGGCCATCTATTATCGCCTCGAGCGCGGTGCCAGGGCGGTCGAGGCCTCGATCGAGGGCCTACGCGAGATCTTCGCGCCCATCACCAGCGCGGTCGCCACGACCATTGCGGCCTTCCTGCCGTTGATGCTGCTGCCCGGCATCCTGGGCAAGTTCATGTTCCTCGTGCCGCTGGTGGTCACGACCGCGCTGCTGTTCAGCTTGGTCGAGGCGTACTGGATGCTGCCGGCGCACATCAGTGCCGCACGCATCGACGTGACCAAGCCGACCCGTATCCAGCGATTGCGCACACGCGCCCTACGGCGCATCCGCAGCATCTATACCCGGCTCCTGGCGCGGGCGATGCGCTACCCGGTGTCGATGCTGATCACCGCCGGGCTGCTGTTCGCCCTGGCGCTGGCCGCGGTGATCACCGAGACCGGCGTCCGCCGCGATTTCTTCGCCTCCGAGCCGATCCGGCTGTTCTATGTCGATGTCGACATGCCCATCGGCACCCCG
>CAYTWS010000167.1:0-4711 GCA_964442145.1 uncultured Ectothiorhodospiraceae bacterium
TGCCCTCGCGCTCGCTGATGCGCAGGCTCAGCCAGCGCTCCTCCTCGGCCGAGGCGCGGTCGAGCTCATCGGGCTCGTTCTCACCGTTGGAGAGCTCATTGCGCGCGCGAGCGATATCGTTCTCGATCTCTTCGCGCTGCGCCATCAGGCGCTGGCGGAAGAACTCGAGCTGCTGCGCACTCATGTACTCTTCTTCGGGCGCGTTGAGCAGGTCTTCCTCGGTCAGCGTCGTTTCACCGTTGTGGCTGTTCTGCTGGGAGTCCGCGCTGTTGCTCATGTCCGTCGTCTCAAATGGCTGCGTTCGGTCGCCGCGCTCGCGCGGTCGAATCGCGGGAGTATAGGTCCGGGCCTAGTGCGATGCAACGCTCGCAGCGCCGCGCCCGTTCGCGCCGTACAGGCGGCGCTCCGCCGCCGACCCGCCGATCACCGGCCCGTGCCCGAGCGGTCGATTGCGCCGGCGACGTCGCCGTGGCGCCCGGCCCCTCAGGGGGTCTGCCCGGCACGCATCGCCGCGAGCACGGGGGCCGTGTCGGGGGGGATACCGCGCCAAATGCGGAACGACTCGGCCGCCTGCTCGACCAGCATCCCCAAACCGTCGGTCGCGAGGGCGGCGCCCGCCGCGCGCGCCCATGCGAGGAACGGCTCCGCCTTGTCACCGTAGACGAGATCGTAGGCGACGCCGCCGTCGCGCAGCAGGCCGTCCGGGAGGGGCGGGGCGCCCCCAGCCAGGCCGGCCGCGGTGGCGTTGATCACGCAATCGAACGGTGCCTCCCCACCGAGGCCGTCGAGCGAGACCCCTTGGATCGGCCCGACATCCCAGAAATCGCCGGCGAGCAGGTGGGCGCGGCGCTCGGTGCGATTCGCGATCGTGAGCGCGGCGGGTCCGGCGTCGAGCAACGGGCCCACCACGCCGCGGGCGGCGCCGCCGGCGCCGAGGACCAAGATGCGGCTGCCACTGAGATCGACGCCCAGGTTGTCCTCGAGGTCGCGCACCAGCCCGATACCGTCGGGGTTGTCGCCGACGATCGCACCCGCCGAGGCATCCACGGTGAGGGTATTGGCTACGCCGGCCCGGGCGGCGGCCTCGCCGGTGCGGTCGCACCATTGGTAGGCGGTCTCCTTGAACGGCACGGTGACGTTGAGCCCCTTGCCGCCGGAGGCGAAGAAGCCGGTGACCGCTTGGTCGAAGCCGTCGGGCCCGGGATCGATCCGCTCGTAACGGATGTCGTCGTCGCTCGCGCGGGCGAAGGCGAGATGGATCTCGGGCGAGCGGCTGTGGTCGATCGGATGGCCGACCACCGCATATCGTTCTGTCGTCATCGTGAGGCCGATTCCTCGGGGTCTCCGGCTCGGCTGCAAATCGTTGCAAGCCCTCCGGCGAATGTCCAGCCGCGCGCCGGCCTTGCCGACGCGCGCGCTGGCTGCCATGCTCGCGCGCTCGTCCACCCCCGGCCCACCGCGGCCCGACGAGCCGAGCCCGCATGAGCAGCAAGCCGCAGATCCGCGCGACCCGCACCGTCGCCGAGAGCCGCCTCTTCATCATCGACGAGGTCGATCTGCGCTTCGGCGACGGCACCGACGCCTGCTTCGAGACCATCCGGCCCCGCGCCCAGGGGGCCGTACTGGTCGTGCCGGTCACCGACGATGGCAAGGTGTTGTTGGTGCGCGAGTACGGCGCCGGCGTCGACCGCTACGAGGTGCAGCTGCCCAAGGGGCGGATCGAGTCCGACGAGGAGGTGCTCACGGCGGCGAATCGCGAGCTGCGCGAGGAAATCGGCGTTGCCGCCGAGGCGCTCAGCGAGGTAACGGCCGTGACGCTCGCCCCCGGCTACCTGGGCCACACCACGCACATCGTGCTCGCGCGCCGGCTCTACGAGGCACCGCTGGCCGGCGACGAGCCCGAGACGCCCGGTGTGATCGAGTGGCGCCTCGACGACCTCGATCGCCTGGTCGCGCATCCCGAATGCACCGAGGCGCGCACCTTCGCGGCCCTCCACATGGTTCGTGACCAACTCGCCCGAGAGGACAACCCATGAATGACACGGCCGAGCTCGAGCGTCTGCTCCCCCAAGTCACTCAACTCGCCCGCCAGGCCGGCGACGCCATCCTCGAGGTGTATCACCGCGCCGCCGGCTACGAGGTCGAGGACAAGGCGGACAACAGCCCGCTGACCACCGCCGACATCAACGCCCACCGGCTCATCGAGCGGGGCTTGCGCGAGCTACGCCCCGATCTGCCCATCCTATCGGAGGAGTCGGCCGAGGTGCCGTTCAGCGAGCGCCGGCAGTGGGATGCCTACTGGCTGGTCGACCCGCTCGACGGTACGCGCGAGTTCATCAAGCGCAACGGGGAGTTCACGGTGAACATCGCGCTGGTCGACAACGGCGTGCCCATGCTCGGGGTCGTGCACGCACCGGTGATCGAGACGGATTACTTCGCCGCCCAAGGCGTCGGCGCCTACAAGCGCGTGGGCACGGCCGGCCCCGAGCCCATCGCGGTCCAGGCGCTACCCTCGGACCGCATCCGCGTCGCCGGCAGCCGCTCGCACGCCAACGAGCGCCTGCAGGTGTTTCTCGACCGCTTGGGCCCACACGAGCTCCGCCCCATGGGCTCGTCGCTGAAATCCTGCTTGGTCGCCGAAGGCGCCGCCGATATCTATCCGCGCTTCGGCCCGACCTCGGAGTGGGACACGGGTGCGGCGCAGGCGGTGGTCGAGGCCGCCGGCGGCCATGTCACCGATATCGCACTCCGGCCGTTGCGCTACAACCAGGAGGAGTCGGTGTTGAACCCCGAATTCCTCGTCTTCGGCGACGCGCGTCACGATTGGGCCC
Organism: uncultured Ectothiorhodospiraceae bacterium; assembly: GCA_964442145.1. Classification (GTDB taxonomy): domain Bacteria; phylum Pseudomonadota; class Gammaproteobacteria; order XJ16; family Halofilaceae; genus Halofilum. The sequence goes on from CAYTWS010000167.1 coordinate 2,832, forward strand.
AGTACCTGTGACCCGGCCCGGGTGGCAGCGATGACGGCCAAGGGCGCGGTGGCCTGCGGCCACCCGGTCACGCGGGACGCCGCAGCAGCCATGCTGGCGGCCGACGGCAACGCCTTCGATGCCGCCGCGGCCGGTCTCTGGGCCGCGTGCGTCGCCGAGCCCGTACTCGCCTCGCCGGGCGGCGGCGGTTTCCTGCTCGCCCAGCCACGCGACGGCGCCGCCCGCGTCTACGACTTCTTCGCGCACACGCCGCGCCACCGCCTGCCCTTCGGCGACAGCGATTTCTACCCGATCGTCGCCGACTTCGGCGCGGCGCAGCAGGAGTTCCACATCGGCTTGGGCGCGGCGGCGACGCCGGGCACCGTGGCCGGGGTCTTCGCGTTCCAGCAAGCCCTCGGGCGCATGCCCATGGCCGACGTGGTCGCGCCCGCGGTGCGCGCCGCGCGCGAGGGGGTGACCGTCAACCGCCTACAAGCCTATATCGCCGACGTGGTCGCCCCCATCCTCGAATCCACGCCCGAGGCACGCGCGCTCTTCGCCCCGGAGGGACGCCCCATGGCCGTCGACGACGTCCACCGCGTGCCCGCGCTGGCGGACTTCCTGGAGACGCTGGCGATCGAGGGGCCCGACCTGTTCTACCGCGGCGAGGTCGCCGCCGCCATCGATGCGGCGTGCCGCGCGGGCGGGGGGCATCTACGCCGCGAGGACCTCAGCCACTACCGGGTCGAGCAGCGCGAGCCGTTGGCGGTCGATTACGGCGGCCGGCGGGTCCTGACGAACGCGGCGCCGGCGTCGGGCGGCGTGCTGGTCGCCTTCGCCCTGGAGGTGCTATCGGGCCTGGCCCGCGGTGACGAGCCGACCGGGCCGCAGGAGGCCGTGCGCACCGCCGACGCACTGGCGGCGGCGGGCGCTGCGCGCGCCGAGGCCGGCCTGGACTTGGGCGTCGATACGGATCGGGCCCGTGAGCTGCTCGACCCCGCCACGGTGGCCCGCTACCGCGCCCAGGTCGCAGGGCACCCGCCCGCCAATCGCGGCACGACCCACATCAGCGTGACCGACAGCGCCGGCCGGACGGCCGCCCTGTCGACCTCCAACGGCGAGGGCTGTGGCTGGATCGCCCCCGAGGCGGGCTTCATGCTCAACAACATCCTCGGCGAGGCCGATCTGCAGCCGCGCGGCTTCAGCCAGTGGCCCGAGGACGTGCGCCCGACCTCGATGATGGCGCCGACGATCGTGACCGGTGACGACGGCACGACCCTCGCGCTGGGCTCGGGCGGATCCAACCGCATCCGCTCGGCGATCATGCAGGTGCTGGCCGGGGCGCTCGAGCACGGACTCGCCCTGCCCGATGCCCTCGACCGACCCAGACTGCACGTCGAGGGCAGGCGCCTGGAGATCGAGGGCGGATTCCCCGAGGCGTCGATCGCCGCGCTGGCCGAGCGCTGGCCCGACCACTGCGCCTGGCCCGAGCGCAATCTGTTCTTCGGCGGCGCCCATGCCGTCGCGGCCGGCCCGCACGGTTTCGACGGCGCCGGCGATCCCCGCCGCGGCGGCGCCGCCTCGGTCGTCTAGTCTCCCGCCATGCTCACCGCCCCCGCAAACACGCGCACGGCCGGCAAGAGACCCGGATCGACGGTCGCCTCTGCCAAGGGACACGCCGCGGCACCGAGCGAGCGATGACGCAGTAGGCCGGCTATTGCTCCACTCGATCCACGCGTGAGCTCGACCGACGCCCCGGGTAACGCGCCACTCGGACGAGACCACCGCCCCAAGCGATAGCCGGCCTCGCTGGCGCAAGCCCGCCCACCGGGGGAACCGACAACCACAGCGCCGGCTGTTGCCTCGGCCAATGGACACGCCGCGGCGCCCAGCGCCCGGTG
>CAYTWS010000168.1:0-4697 GCA_964442145.1 uncultured Ectothiorhodospiraceae bacterium
GATCCAACTCCTGCTCGCTATCCTGGGTCGCTCGAACCGGCCGTCGCCGCGTCCCAACGCCCCGCCGCCCGGGGGCCGTCATGCGCCGCCCACCGTATGGGGTGAGCCCCGGGGCCGGCGGTGCACCCGTGCCGCGAAGCGTTAAGGTAACCCAAAGTCGCGGTACGACAAAGTTCTTCGCCGGTGGCGACGCCCGTTCGCTGGCGCACCGAGTCAGCGCCCAATGAGCCCCCGACGGCGACGAGCACGAGAGCCGGACCGTCCGACACGCTCGGTGCAACCAACGCCGGAACCGTGACGATGATGCCGGCTCGCGAGGTGCTCATGAGCAGGGCGGCGAGCGCCGTAGCGGGCGGCCCGAGCAATGGTTGACGCACGTCGTCGACACGGTGCTGGCACTTGCTGCGCCGGCGGCGTCCCGCGCACGCGCGTCAGTCCGTGGACGCCGCCCACACGCTTGCCCTACGCTCGGGCCAGTTACGGGCAACGCGCCGACGGTGCGGCCATGCAGATCGGCGAGCTCGCAGCGACAACCGGCTTCCCGCGCGACACCATCCGTTACTACGAGCAACGCGGCCTGCTCGCGGAGACGGATACGCACTATCGGGCGAATGGCTACAAGGACTATGGCCCCAAGGCCCTCGAGCGCCTGCGCTGGATCGACACGCTCAAGCGCCACGGCTTCAGCTTGAGCGAGATCCGCTCCCTCGCACCACGGCTGGAGACCGCCGTCGAGCGCGACGGCCTGCCCGGCGTCCTCGGCGACAAGCTCGTCGAGCTCGAGGGGCAGATCCGCGAGCTCGAGGGCTTTTGCGACCGGGTGCGCGAGGCGTTGGCCCGCTGCGCCGGTGTCGAATGCGATGCCACGCCCGCGGGCACGGGCCGACGAGGGCAGCGCTGAGGCGGCCACCCTCGCCGGCCCGCGACGTGGACGCCGCGCTCCGTCACCGCTTCGCTCGTGTCTAACTCCTCTGGGGGCCCGGGCCCCATTTCGGGCCGAGGTGCGGGCCCTGCTGGGCCAGCAGCTCGGCGGCCAGGTAACCCTTGAGGGCGGCTGAGCCGCTAATCTCGAGCCAGGCTTGCTCGTCCCCCGGGCGAACCGTCAAATCGAAGCGGAAGAACGGGCAGCAGCGGCTCTCCCGGGCAATGAATGCGCCGATCCCCTGGAGGGTGGCCACGTCGCCGGGCAGCTGGAATGTATAGCCGCTGGCGGTCTCCACGATGGCCTGGGCGCTGATCAGCACCGCCTCGGCGTTGCCCTGGTGGCGCGCCCGCTCGTCGGCGTCGAACACCCCCAGGTCGCAGGCGATCGGCGTGGTGTCGGTGTCCTCGAGTCGTTGCATCGTCTCTCCCCGCATCGATTGGCCTCGACGTCGTCCAACGCGGAGAGGTTGGCGTGTGGACCATGGTCCAGGCCCTAGGCTGGCCCGAGAAACGACTCGATCGGAACGGGGGCCAGCCACACCGCGCGCTCGGCCGGCGGCGGGGCATCGGGCAAACGCAACCGGGCCTCTTCGGTGAGCTGCGCGGCACCGCCGCGCCAGGACAGCCGCCAGGCGGTGGGCCCGGCCCGTGCCTCGTCGCCATAGACGAACACGCCCTCGAGCCGCGCCCGCAAGAGCCCGCGAGCCACCCGGTCGCCCGGGCCGATCCCGATCTCGACGTTACGCGGCCAGGGCCAGTGGGCGGGCCAGAGCAGGTGGCTCGGCTGCACCGCCATCACCGCGGCCAGCATGCTCGCCGGCTCCGGCTCGGCGACGCCGTGGCGGATCGAAGGCCAGATGTCGATGCGGCACCAGCCCCCGCTCCACGGGGCGCTCTCACTCGGCCCGAGCCATCGGGGCTCGGCACCGGGCGTGCCGCCCATGACGTAGTGACTGGGGTAGTCGAAGTAGTCGGGTACCCGGGCCCGCAGGCGCTCGTAGAAGCGATACGTCCACAACAGCACCGGGCCTGCGACCGCTTGGAGATCGCCGGCCGGATCGGGGGCGACCACGACGACGCGCGCGTGCTCGGACCAGTCCGTGAAGAGCGCCTCTCCCGGCACCGCGCCAGCCCCCGTGTGGGCCGTGAAATCGCTGTTGGCCAGGTAGTGCGGACTGTGCACGGCCGGCCCTCCTTCCTGCGCGGTCCACGTTCGCAGCGGCCGAGTGACGCCGAGGCTGACAACCCGCCTCTTGCGGGCCCCGAGGTCGGGTGTCGCCCTGCCGGCCCGCCGCAGGCGATAGCTCGCCTCTACGTGATCTTAGATCAATAGCTCCATGTACGGCAGTCGTGGCACGGTCTGCAGCACGGCGTGGTACTCGGCCACGCAGCCCTGGCGGGTCCAGAGCGTGCACTGGGTGGTGGTGCCGTGGTCGTCCTGAGCCGGTGGGTAGTCGGTGCACTGGACCGGGATGATGATCACATACGGCGACGACGAGTCGTCCTCGAACAGGATCTCCAGGGCATCGTCGAAGCCGCCGTCGGGATACGGGCCACGGCTGATCAACACCTCACGCGGGGCACCGATGTCTTGCGGCAGGCTCGCCAATAGATCCGGGATCAACAGCCGGACCGCTCCACCCTGGCGCGAGAGGAATACATAGCCTGCCTCGGCGTGTGGCGAGTCCCAATAGTTGGTCGAGGCGATGGCCTCACCGTCGTTGCGGATCTCGAGCTGGAATGGGGTCATTGGGGTTTCCTGTCGAAGCGGCTGGCTCGGAAACGGGGTGCGCAATCTATCAGATCCGCGCGACCGGCCCCTAACCGCGGGCCGCTGTCCCGTGTAGCGCCGTTACCACGAACCTTGCCGGCGTCGGCACAGAGCCCGAGTGCACGGCTCAGGGCGCGCCAGCCGGAGTCGCGTCAAACGCGCGGCGCGTGCGCCGCACCGTCCGGTCACAGATGGTGAGGCCTCCGCAACCACATACACGAATCGCGGTGCGGTCGCCTGTCAGACACGACTGACAGCTCCGTGCCGCCAGCGCTTACCGCAGCAGTTCGTATAACCAACTCGTTCACGGATCGGGCGCACCATAGACTCCGGATCCGCGCGCCGAAACGTCCAGGCTGTTCCGCGACGCCAGTCAGCGTAGGCCGACAAGGAGGCGCGCGGCGGCCCCGCGGCCCCCATTGGCCGTGGGGCCGTCATAGACATTCAACACGGCGGCACAGGGAAACGGAAGAGCACGACCGCGCGTGCGATCCACCGGCTCAGTGCCGCAAGGAGATCGAGTGATGGGCAAGAATGTCATCGTGTGCTGTGACGGCACGAGCCAGCAGTTCGAGGAGAACAAGGCCAACCCGCTGCGCTTCCACTACTGCCTCGACAACGGCGGCGGCCAGGTCGCCTTCTACGACCCCGGCGTCGGCACCTTTGACCCCAACGACACCGACACCACCGGCGGCTGGATCGGCGAGGTCACGTCCGCGGTGTCGAAGAAGATCGCGGGAGCGGCTTTGGGCTATGGCATCGTGCGCAATATCGCCGACGCCTACCGCTACCTCATGCAGGTCTACGACGACGGCGACGCCGTCTTCCTCATCGGCTTCAGCCGCGGGGCGTTCACCGCCGAGGCGGTAGCGGGCCTGCTCAACAAGTGCGGCCTGCTCGAGCACCACAACGACAACCTCGTCCCCTACGCCCTGCGCATCTACCTGGACAAGGACAACGCCCGCGTCGCCGCCGAGTTCAAGCGCACCATGGCGCGCCCGTGCACGCCCGAGATGCTCGGTGTCTGGGACACGGTCAAGAGCCTCGGCGGCAACCACGCCGACGACTTCTTCTACCGCGGCAAGCGCCCCAACAGCCGCTACGGCTACCACGCCCTGGCGATCGACGAGAGGCGCGAGGATTTCGCGCCGTGCCGCTGGGGCGACGAGCAGGACGAGCGCCATGTGGAGATCTGGTTCCCCGGTGCGCACAGCGACGTCGGCGGCGGCTACAGCGACGACGGATTGGCCAACGGCGCCCTACGGTGGATGATCGCCAAGGCCCAGCAACACGGGGTCGCCTTCCACGACGAGCGCATCGCCGAGTTCGAGCCCGACCCCACGGACACGCTGCACGACTCGCATTCCGGCCTCTGGAAGGTCCGCGACGCCGTCGAGCGCGAGATCCGCGCGGGCGCCAAGGTCCACACGACCGCCCTACAGCGTCGCGACGCCGTCGCTGACTACGATCCGGCCAATCTGCCCGAGGAGATCGAGCCCGTGCCTGCACAATGACCGACGCGGGCATTCGCTCAGCCGTATGGCGCGACGACGATCCCAGACAGAGCGCCAAGAAAAGAGCAGTAGGCCGGCTTTTTGCCCGGAGGGGAGCCGTCCGGTTTCCAATATCCAACCAGCCGTGTGTACCAAGGCGTATCGGCGAGCAAAGGCAACAGCCGGCACGCGAGGTACATAACCGAACCGGATTGCCAACTCGTAGCGCGAGCACGCCGGATGTTGTCGTGGGCCTCCGAATCGCGCTGGCCGTGGCCATGCCGTCCCGGGGTCAATCACGTCGACGGTCGAAAGGACAAAATCCGGCCTACGCGCCCCGAAATCCCATCGACGATCCATTTCGTGGTAGGCCGGCTTTTGCCCGACGTGGAACCGTTCGGTTTCCAATCCCCATCAGCCAGTTGGCCCCTTCGCTCGTCGATTAGCAAAGGCAACAGCCGGCATTGCAACGGCCGGTGAACGAAGCACTGCCCCCTTGAGCATCCGGC
>CAYTWS010000169.1:0-4685 GCA_964442145.1 uncultured Ectothiorhodospiraceae bacterium
TCTTGCCGTCGCGCTCGATCACCGCGAAGTGATCGACCTCGAGCTCGAGCTGCTCGCGCGAGCGCCGCACGAGCGCGCCCGCCTGCTCCAGCGGCCGGATGAGCTCGACGATGCCGCCGACGTCGTCGATGCGCGCCGGGCGCAGTCCCTCGTAGGTCTCGGCCGTGACCAGCGTGCCCGTGCCATCGCGCGTGTAGAGCTCGGCGAGCAGGGCGCCCTCGCTGCGTGCGATCAAGTGGACCCGCCGGACCCCGCGGCGCACCGCCTGGGACGCGCTCTGGAGGTGGCGCGCGCCCTCGGTATCGTACGGGCCATGCTCGCGCACCCAGCGATCGGCCTGGGCCGGCTCGATCTGGCTGACGCGGTTGCCGTCGGCGTCGGTCACGCCGGCGCCGTTCATCAGGAACAGCAGCTTGTCCGCGCGCAGGGCGACGGCGGCCTCGGTGGCGACGTCCTCGCCGTGGAGATTGAAGATCTCGCCAGTGGCCGAATAGCCCAGGGTCGACAGCAGCACGATGTCGCCGCGGTCGAGCGCGGCCGCGATGCCGTCGGCGTCGACCCGGCGCACCACCCCCGTGTGCTGGAAATCGATGCCGTCGCGCACGCCCCAGGGGCGCGCGGTGACGAAGTTACCGCCGACCACCCGGATGCCGGCGCCGGCCATGGGGGTGTTGGGCAGCCCCGACGATAGCCGGGCCTCGAGGGTGAAGCGCGCGCTGCCGATCGCCTCGAGCACGAGCGCCAGCGCGCTCGTGTCGGTGATGCGCAGCCCGTCGTGGTAGTGCGCGGCGACACCGGCGTCGTCCAGGCGCGCATCGATCTGCGGCCGCGCGCCGTGGACGAGCACCAAGCGCACCCCGAGGCGCGCCAGCAGGGTCACGTCGTGGATGAGCGCGGGGAAGTCCGCCTCGGTCAGGGCCTCGCCGCCGAACGCCAGCACGAAGGTGCGCCCGCGGTGGGCCTGGATGTAGGGCGAGGCATTGCGGAACCAGGCGAGGTGGCCGTTGGGGTCGGTGTCGTCCGGGGGCATCGGCAGTGTCATTCGTGTTCGGGGCGCGCATTGTAACCGATCGCCTCTGCCACGAACGCGCGGCACTTTCGCCCCAGCGTGCGACGCGCGTCGCGATCGCTGGGATCGGCCAGCAGGGCCTCGAGCGCGCTCAGGCGGGCCTCGGAGACGTGGTCGTGCCAGCGTAGCCAGCAGAACTGGTCCACGCGCGATTTGAACGGCGGCAGGGTGTTGTAGTCGGCGCCGGGCGGGCCCGAGCGCCCCGGTAACAAGCGCTCGCTGCCCAGGCGCCTGGCGAAGCGATAGAACGGATCGGTGCTGGGCAGGTAGCGCAGCGCGTAGTCGACGCGCTCGCCGGGCACGGTCACGTCGGTGCTCGCGGTCCAGGGCTTGTTGCCCGCGCCGGTGGCCAGCCAGCGGACGTTGCCCGGCTCGAGGAAACGCACCACGCGGTGGCGGCGCTGCCCGGGGGCCCAGGGATAGAGCTCGTTGGAGCGCTTGGCGGCGGCCAGGGTGATGCGCCCGTCGCTCGGGGCCGGCCAGTCGCGGCCGAACCAGTACGCGCGCAGGGCGTTGTGTTGCTGGAGGATCACGCCGAGGGGCTCCTCTTCGGGGCCGAGCACGAGGGTGGCCGCGGTGTAGTGATCCAGCTGATGCCAGTCGCGCGGATCGGCGAAGACATTGGCCGGCAGTGCTTGCCAGCTCGGCAGCTCCGCGGGCAGCCCCGATTGGCGGTAGACGAAGGGCCACTGGACGAAGGTCAGGCGCCCGATGGGGGCCAGCCAGCCGTGCTCGACGCGCCCGTAGGCGATCGGCTGTGGGTCGGGCTCGGCCGGCGGCTGGTGCTCGAATACCGCGCGCGGGTCGTCGGCGTGGCGCACCAGGCGCGAGCGATCGACACGCTCCCAGCTCCCGTCGGGGGTGTGGAGGCCGCGGGCGATGTAGTCGCGATAGAACGCCAGCGGCCCGGCCGCGTCGGCGGGCACGCGCAGCACGGGGCGATACTGGCGCAGCAGATCGCGCTCGGCGGGCGTGGCCGGGGCCGGGTCGGGCGGATGGGCGGTGTACCAGGCGTCGAAGCCCGGGTACTGGGAAAAGGGCGCCTCGCTACTGCAGGCGCTGCTGGCCGCGGCCACCAACGCCACCAGCGCAACACGCCATCTGGGCAGTGTTAGCTCGCGTGCCGCGCGAGCGGGGGCTGGTCGACGCAAAAGCGCTCGATGAATGCGTGCAACAGGTCGACGGTGCGCGCGAGGGCGTCGGTCTCGACGAACTCGTCGGGCTGGTGGGCCTGGGCGATACTGCCGGGGCCCAGCACCACGACATCCATGCCCAGGCGCTGATAGAACGCGGCCTCGGTGCCGAACGCGACGGCGCCGGCGGTCTCGCCCGTGAGCGCCTCGGCCGTCTGGACGATGCGAGCGTCGGCCGCGGTCTCGGCGGGCGGCGTCCCCTATAACAGGCACTCGACGCGGACCCGGAGGTCGTCGCCGGCGAGCGCGGCCTGGACGCGCTCGCGCACGTGGTCGCGCGTGGCGATCATGTCCATGCCGGGCAGCACGCGCAGATCGTAGCCCAGCTCGCACTCGCCGCAGATGCGATTGGGGCTATCGCCGCCGCGGATCTGGCCCAGATTGAGCGTCGGTACGGGCACGCGGAAGGCGTCGCTGCGGTGGTGTTGCTGGAGCTCGCCGCGCACGCGCAATAGCTCGCCGATGGCGGTGTGCATGCCCTCCAGGGCGCTGTTGCCGAAGCCGGGATCGCTGGAGTGGCCCGAGCGCCCCGTGATGCGCAGGCGCTCCATGAGCTGGCCCTTGTGCATGCGCACGGGGCGCAGGCGCGTGGGCTCGCCGAGGACGGCCGCCTCGGGGCGGAATCCCTCGCTGCGGGCCAGCGCCCGCGCGCCGGCCATGTCGCACTCCTCGTCAGCGGTGACCACCAGGTGCAGCGGGCGCGACAGGCGGCGCTGGGCGAAGCCGGCGGCCGCCTCCAGCGCCAGCGCCAGAAACGACTTCATGTCGCAGCTGCCCAGCCCGTAGAGGCGGCCCTCGCGCTCGGTCGCGCGAAACGGGTCGGCGGTCCAGCGGTTGGCGTCCCACGGGACCGTATCCGAGTGCCCGCCCAGCACGAGCCCGCCCGAGCCCGTGCCCAGCGTGGCGATCAGGTTGGCCTTGCCGGGCTTGCCCGGCACATCGGCGATGTGGACGTCGAAGCCGCAGGCCTCGCTCCAGTCCGCGATGCGGTCGACGACGGGCCGGTTGCTTTTGTCGAGCTCGGGATTGCCCCGGCAGCTCACCGTGTCCTGCGCGATGAGCTCGCCGATCATCTCCAGGCGCGGCGGTATGCGCGCGTTCACGCTCACCCCTGGCCGTCGGTGACGGCGCCGCTCGACGCGGAGCTCACCAAGCGCGCGTACTTCGCGAGCACGCCGCGCTGGTAGCGCAGCGCCGGTGGCTGCCACGCGGCTTGGCGCGCCTGCCAATCCGCGTCGTCGATCTCGAGGCGCATCTCGTTGGCCTCGGCGTCGATCGTGATGGTGTCGCCGTCGGCGACCAGCGCGAGCGGGCCGCCCACGGCGGCCTCCGGCGTGACGTGGCCGACGACGAAGCCGTGGCTGCCGCCGGAGAAGCGCCCGTCGGTGATCAAGGCCACGTCCTGGCCCAGGCCGTGCCCCATGATCGCCGAGGTGGGCGAGAGCATCTCGCGCATGCCGGGGCCGCCCTTGGGCCCCTCGTAGCGGATCACGACGACGTCGCCGGCGACGACCTCGCCGGCCATGATCGCCTGGAACGCCTCCTCCTCCGAGCCGAAGCAGCGCGCCCGGCCGGTAAAGTGGGTGCCCTCCTTACCGGTGATCTTGGCCACTGCCCCCTCGGGCGAGAGATTGCCGTAGAGGATCCGGAGGTGGCTGTCACGCTTGTGGGGCCGGTCGAACGGCGCGATGATGTCCTGGCCCTCGGGGTAGGGCGCGACGTCGGCGAGATTCTCGCCCAGTGTGCGGCCCGTGACCGTCAGGCAATCGCCGTCGAGCAGCCCGCGGTCGAGCAGCGTCTTCATCAAGGGCTGGATGCCGCCGATGCGGATGAGATCGGCCATCATGTAGCGCCCGCTCGGGCGCAGATCGGCGAGCACCGGCACCCGCTCGCCGAGGCGGTTGAAGTCGTCGATCGAGAGCTCGACCTCGGCCGCATGCGCCATCGCGAGCAGGTGCAGCACCGCGTTGGTCGAGCCCCCCAGCGCGATCACGAGCACGATGGCGTTACAGAACGCCTGGCGCGTCATGATGTCGCGCGGGCGGATGTCTTGCTCGAGCAGATGGAGCACGGCCTCGGAGGCCCGGCGGCAATCGGTGGTCTTGTCGGCCGAGATGGCCGCCTGGGCCGAGCTCTCGGGCAGGCTCATCCCCAGTGCCTCGATCGCCGAGGCCATCGTGTTGGCCGTATACATGCCGCCGCACGAGCCCGCCCCCGGGATGGCGCACTGCTCGACTGCCTGGCGCTGTTGCGCGGTGATCTGACCGCGCGCCTCCTGGCCGATCGACTCGAACACCGAGACGATGTCGACATCCTTGCCCTTGTAGCAGCCCGGCATGATGGTGCCGCCGTAGACGAAGATGCCGGGGCGGTTCATCTGGGCCAGGGCGATCATGCAGCCCGGCATGTTCTTGTCGCAGCCG
>CAYTWS010000170.1:0-4682 GCA_964442145.1 uncultured Ectothiorhodospiraceae bacterium
AGTTCGCGGTCGAGGCCCAGGCCCTGCTCGGCGTGACCCTCGAGGGCGCTGTGGGGTAGGAGCACACGCGGCTCACGCCAAGCCGCAAAGATAGAGAAGCAAAATCAAAATAGCCCGCTAAAAAAGTTGTTGGCTATATTTTGGGACCATTTTATTCGGACTGAACGAATCCACCGATAGGAAATCTTGGTATTACCTTGTTTCTCTTAGCGCCCTTTGCGGCTTTGCGTGATCACATAAGTCGCTTACCGAACAAGCCGAAACGCAACCGAATCAACGAGCAGGAAACGAGATGAGTGAACCGATACTGAAGATCGACAACCTCCACGCCAGCGTGGATGGGCACGACATCCTCAAGGGCGTCGACCTCGAGGTGAATCCGGGCGAGGTCCACGCCATCATGGGCCCGAACGGCTCGGGCAAGTCCACGCTGGCCCACATCCTCGCCGGGCGCGACGATTACGAGGTCTCGCAGGGATCGGTGACCTACAAGGGCCAAGAGCTGCTGGAGATGGAACCCGAGGAGCGGGCCCACGAGGGCGTGTTCCTGGCGTTCCAGTATCCCGTCGAGATCCCCGGCGTGAACAACATCTACCTGCTCAAGTCCGCGCTCAACGCCAAGCGCAAGCACCAAGGCCTGGAAGAGGTCGATTCGGTCGACTTCCTGACCGACGTCAAGCAAAAGCTCAAGCAGATGGGCATGGACGAGAGCTTCCTCCAGCGCTCGGTCAACGCCGGCTTCTCCGGCGGTGAGAAGAAGCGCAACGAGGTCTTCCAGATGATGGTGCTCGAGCCCGAGCTTTGTGTGATGGACGAGACCGACTCGGGCCTCGACATCGACGCGCTCAAGGTCGTCGCCCACGGCGTCAGCCAGATGCGCACGAGCGACCGCGCGTTCGTGATCGTCACGCACTACCAGCGCCTGCTCGACCACATCCAACCCGATCGCGTGCACGTGCTCGCCGACGGCCAGGTGGTCAAGTCGGGCGACAAGAACCTGGCGCACGAGCTCGAAGCCCATGGCTACGATTGGGTCCGCGATCAGCAGGAGGCGGAGTCCGCATGAACGCCGTCGACGACACCACCCAGAACATCCTGACCCGGCTGGCGGGCGAGCGTCCCGGCGACGCCACCGACTGGGTAGCCGAGTTGCGCCGCGACGCCGCCGAGCGCTTCGCGGGCATGGGGCTGCCGCACCAGCGGATCGAGGACTGGAAATACACCAGCGTCAAACCGATCGCCAAGCGCAGCTTCGCGCGCCCCGATGCCTCGACCGCCACCGCCGATGCCGACCAAGTCGAGCGCCTGCGCATCCCCGGCATCGATGCGCACCGCCTGGTCTTCGTGAACGGCCACTTCGCGCGCGCGCTGTCCGACCGCGAGGGTGCCGGCGCGGGGGTGCGCGTGCGCAGCCTCGCGAGCGTGCTGGCGGAGGAGCCGTATGTGATGCGAGGGCACGTGGGCGCCAGCGCCCCGATCGACTTCAGCGGCTTCACCGCCCTGAACACGGCGTTCTTCGACGACGGCGCGGTCGTCGAGATCGATGCGGACAGCCGCGCGGCGCGCCCGATCGAGCTGTTGTTCGTCTCCACGGCGCAAGAGGAGTCGATTGCGGCCAATCCGCGCGTGGTGATCCGCGCGGGCCATCACGCCGAGGCGACCATCATCGAGCACTACGTCGGCCTCGACGACGCGCGCAATCTCACCAACGTGGTGACCGAGGCCAGCCTCGACACGGGGGCGAAGATCGCCCACTACCGCGTCCAGCGCGAGAGCCGCAAGGGCTATCACATCGGCAGCTTCCACGCGAACCAGGCGGGCGAGGCGCGCCTCGAGCAGCACAACATCAACATCGGCGGCCAGCTCGTGCGCACCGATATCAATACGGCAGTCAACGGGGGCGGTGCCGAGACGCTCTACAACGGGCTGTACCTGGCCAACGGCCGCCAGCACACCGACACGCACACGCGCATCAACCACAACGTCGCGAACACGACCAGTGAAGAGGCCTATCGCGGGATCATGGACGGCAACGCCCGCGGCGTGTTCAACGGCCGTGTGTACGTAGCCCCGCACGCGCAGAAGACGGCCGCGTACCAGTCCAATGACAATCTGCTGCTGTCGGGCAAGGCCGAGGTCGACACCAAGCCCGAGCTCGAGATCTACGCCGATGACGTAACCTGCACTCACGGTGCGACGGTCGGTGAGCTCGACCAGCAGGCGCTGTTCTATCTGCGGGCCCGCGGGGTCGACTACGAGACCGCGCGCGGGCTGTTGCTGTATGCCTTCGCCGAGGCGGCCATCGGCCGCATCGACATCGAGGGCTTGCGAAGCTGGCTCCAGGGCTTCGTCATCGACGAATTGCCCCAAGGGGAGCGGATCCAAGAGTTCGTATGACGGTCGTGACCGAAGCGACAGCCCAAGCGGAGCCGCTCGACATCGAGCGGCTCCGAGCCGATTTCCCCGCCCTGCAGCAGCACGTCGGCGGCCATCCGCTCGTGTATCTCGACAACGCGGCCACCACGCAGAAGCCCGCGGCCGTCATCGAGACCGTCGAGCGCTACTACCGCGAGACCAACGCCAACATCCACCGCGGCGTGCACACGCTCGCCGAGCGCGCGACGGCCCAGTACGAGGGCGCGCGCGACGCGGTGGCACGGTTCCTCAACGCGACCGCGCGCCGCGAGATCGTGTTCACCCGTGGCACGACCGAGTCGATCAATCTCGTGGCCCAGGCCTACCTCCGGCCGCTGCTGGCACCCGAGGACGAGATCGTGCTCACCGAGATGGAGCACCACTCGAACATCGTCCCTTGGCAGCTCGTCGCCGAGCAGACCGGGGCGCGGCTACGCGTGGTCCCAATGACGCACGCGGGCGAGCTAGACCTCGAGGCCTATGGCGCCCTGCTCGGGCCCCACACGCGCCTGGTGGCGGTGGGCCACGTCTCCAATGCCCTGGGCACGGTCAACCCCGTCGCCGAGATGATCGAGACCGCTCACGGCCACGATATCCCCGTGCTCGTCGACGGCGCCCAATCGGTGCCCCATTTCCCCGTCGACGTGCGCGCGCTCGGCGCCGACTTCTACGTCTTCTCCGGGCACAAGCTGTTCGGGCCCACCGGCATCGGCGCACTCTACGCCCGAGCCGAGATCCTCGAGGCGATGCCGCCGTACCAGGGCGGCGGCGAGATGATCTCGAAGGTCACCTTCGAGGGCACCGAGTACAACGTGATCCCGCACAAGTTCGAGGCGGGCACACCCAATATCGCGGGTGCGGTCGGCCTCGGCGCGGCCGTCGAATACGTCGAGGGCGTCGGCCTCGAGCGCATGGCCGAGCACGAGGCCGACGTGCTCGCCTACGCGCACGAGCGCATCCGCGAGATCGACGGGCTCCGTGTGATCGGCGAGGCCGAGCACAAGTGCGGCGTCCTGTCCTTCGTCATCGAGGGCGTGCATCCCAACGATCTCGCCATGCTCATCGACCAGGAGGGCGTGGCGATCCGCACCGGCCACCACTGCGCCATGCCCACGATGGAGCATTTCGGTGTGACCGGCACTGCACGCGCCTCGTTCGCGTTCTACAATACGCGTGCTGACGTGGACCGATTGATCGACGGCATCCACAACGTCCGCGACATACTCGGTTGAGGAGGAGCAGTGTCCTTCGGTAGCGGTTACGATCCGATCACCCTGCAGCGGGGCGTCCAGGCCATCCGTGTCCCCTCCGGCGACCGCATCATCCTGCCCAAGGGGATGCAGGTGATGATCACCCAGGCGCTCGGCGGCAGCTTCACCGTCAACATCGGCGGGAATCTGGCACGCATCGCCAACGAGGACGCCGATGCGCTGGGCCGTGAGCCCATGGAGGGCCCGCAGGTCCCGGACAATCCCACCGACGACGACATCCGGGCGGCGGTCTGGCGCCAGCTCGAGACCTGCTTCGATCCCGAGATCCCGATCAACATCGTCGATCTGGGGCTCGTCTACGACTGCGACATCCAGAAGACGGGCGAGCAGAGCTGGCGCGTCGAGATCCGCATGACGTTGACCGCGCCCGGCTGCGGCATGGGCGACGTCATCGCCGATGATGTGCGCTTCAGCGTCGAGCAAATCCCGGGCGTCGAGGCCTGCGACGTCGAACTCGTCTTCGATCCGCCCTGGGGCCCGGAGATGATGTCCGAGGCGGCGCGCCTGCAGACGGGGATGCTCTGACGCGTGGGCAAGCGCCGTTCGTTCCAGCGCGGCCAGCGCGGGCAAGGCCCCTTCGGCCACCTATCGGGGCGTGACCGCGCCACCACCGAATCCCGACAAAACCACCAAGAGGCGGAGAGGCGAACGATGTCGGATTGGGTCGATGTCGCCAAGCAGGATGAGCTACTACCCGGCGAGTACCGGGTCGTCGATGTCGATGACGTCGACGTCGTCGTGTTCAACGTCGACGGCGACTTCTACGCCCTGGAGGACGTCTGCACGCACGATGGCGCCGAGCTGTCGGGCGGCCACGTCGAGGACGCCTGCATCGTCTGCCCACGCCACGGCGCCAAGTTCTCCATCAAGACGGGCGAGGCCCTGACACCGCCCGCCTACGAGCCCACCGAGACCTTCCCGGTCCGGGTCAACGACGAGGGCTGGATCCAGGTGCGCGACCACCGCGACGACTAGAAGCGCTCAGAACCGCGAATG
>CAYTWS010000171.1:0-4649 GCA_964442145.1 uncultured Ectothiorhodospiraceae bacterium
ATCGGCTTCGCCGGCAGCCCGTGGACGCTGGCGACCTACATGGTCGAGGGCGGCACCTCACGCGACTTCGCCCTCATCAAGGGGATGCTCTACGACGACCCGGACACGCTGGAGCGGCTCTTGGCGCGTCTGGCCGATGCGGTTGCGGCCTACCTCAACGCCCAGATAAGCGCGGGCGCCCAGGCGGTCCAGATCTTCGACACCTGGGGCGGGGCGCTGGAGCCAGCGGCCTATCACCGGTTCTCGCTCGGCTACATGCAGCGCATCGTCGAGCAGCTCACGCGCTCCCACGGAGGCCGGCGCGTGCCGGTGATCCTGTTTACCAAGCAGGGGGGCCAATACCTGGAGGCGCTGGCCGGCACCGGCGCCGACGCCTTGGGTCTCGACTGGACCACCGACATGGCCGATGCGCGCCGGCGTGTGGGCGATCGGGTGGCGCTACAAGGCAATCTCGATCCGTGCGTTCTGTATGCCCGCCCCGAGGCGATCGAGCGTGAGACGGGCCGCGTGCTCGACCGGGCTGGCCGCGAGCCCGGCCATATATTCAACCTGGGCCACGGCGTCCACCCGACGATCGACCCCGACCACGTTCGCGTCATGGTCGAGACCGTGCAAGCACGCGGCAACGCCTGAGCCCGCGCCCAAGCCGGCGGGCCTCTAAGCCGGATCCGTCCCTGCAGTATTGCCGACCAATGCCAGTACCCGCTCGCGGGCCGCGCGTTGCATGGGCTTGCCGTCGACCGGTGAGCGCGGCGGCTCAGGCAAGCCCTCTTCGGGAAAGACGACGAGGCGCAGCTCCTCGCCGCCGGCACGGATGCGATACATGGGGAGCTCGAGCTCGCGGCCACCCCCGAAGCGCCCGATCCAACTGTCGAGCGCCCACGCCACGCCTTGATCATAGAGGAATGTCGCGACCGTCTCCGGGGGATCGGCGAACAAGTGGAGCGTGATCTCGGCGTCGACGGGGGCGGTCCCGCGCAGGACCGCGCCGACGAGGTGCGGTGCGAACGGCTCCAGCAGCTGCATCGCCTCCAGTGCGACCCGGCGCTTGGCGTCGAGCCATTGGGCCTGTTCCTCCGCCTGGAACAGGGCCTGATAGCTTCGTAGCTCAGCCTCGACCTCCTGGTTCGACGGCAGCGTCGGCCGACCGGTGACACCGAGGCGATCCACGGCCTTGGCCTTGGCCTCGGCGAAGCCGGGCACGGCCTCCTCGGCCATCAGGCGGGCGGCCACCTGGGCCAGCTCAGCCCGCAGGCGGGGGGAGACCCCGGCCGCCTCGAACGGCTCTGGCTCGGGCACCGCTGCCCGGCCGCGTTGCTGGCGTTTGCGTCGTCGACTCATGACGGCCTCTATCGCTGCCGCCCCTTGGGGCAGCCAACGCCCGCGCTAGAACAACGGCTCACTGTCGCCATCGTCGTCACCCCCTGGGTTGGCGTCGGTACCGCCGCCTTGCTCAGGCGGCTGTGGCGCATTCTCCTCGCGAAAGATCTCGAAGACGGCGTTGTCGGCGTTCGGGCCGGCGTACTCGCCGGTCTCACCGTCGATCCGGACGGTGACCATGCCCTCCGGTAGATCCGGCCATTGCTCCGGGGTATCGGCGAGCGCGGTGCGCATGAACTCCAGCCACATCGGCAGCGCGGCGCGGGCGCCGGTCTCGTTGTTGCCCAGCGACTGCATCTGGTCGTAGCCGACCCAGGCGGTCGCGACGAGCGAGCTGTTGAAGCCGGAGAACCAGGCGTCGAGCTGGTCGTCGGTGGTGCCCGTCTTGCCGCCGATATCGTCGCGCCCCAGCGCGCGTGTGCCACGTCCCGTGCCCCGCCGTGCGACGTCGCGCAGGAAACTGCGCACGATATAGGCATTGCGTTCCTCGACGACGCGCTCGGCCAGGCGCTGCCGGCGCTGGCGCTGGCGGTCGGGCACGCCCACATCGCGCAGCTCCTCCGGCTGCCCACCGCTCGACAAACGCTCGCCCTCGCTCGCGCCCGCCGCGTTGACCGGCTCATCGGCGCCGCTTCGCGCGCGCGCCTCACACGGCTCGCGGCAGACGTAGGCCGGGTTGGCCCGGTAGACGACATCCCCCTTGCCGTCCTGGATGCGTGTGACCAGGAACGGGTCGACCTGGAAGCCCAGATTGGCGAACACACTATAGCCGCGCGCGATCTGCAATGGCGTCAGGGCAGCGCTGCCCAGGGCCAACGTTAGGTCTTTCGGCAACTGCGACTCGGGGAAGCCGAAGCGTTGGACATAATCGATCGCATACGGGATCCCCATGTCGATGAGGATGCGGATCGACACCAGGTTGCGCGAGTACACCAAGCCCTCGCGCAGGCGCGTCGGCCCGAACACTCGACCGGAATAGTTCTCCGGGCGCCAGGTGTCCTCGAGCGCCGGATCCTCGAACACCACCGGGGCATCGTTGACCAGCGTCGCAGGGGTAAAGCCGTCGGCGAGCGCGGCCGAGTAGATGAAGGGCTTGAAGTTCGACCCGGGCTGGCGCCGTGCCTGGGTGACGCGATTGAACTTACTGCGACCGAAGTCGTAGCCGCCGCGCAGCGCGCGAATGGCGCCGTTGGCCGGATCGAGCGCCACCAGCGCGCCCTCGACCTCGGGCACCTGCGCCAAGCGCCAGCCATCGCCCTCATCGCTCGGCGCCACGTGGATGATGTGGCCCCGCGCGAGCACGTCAGCGGGCGCCTCGGGCTCGGCACCCACCTCGCCGGCGTCGTTGCGGGGCGCGGCCCACTCCATACCCGACCAAGGCAGCTCGGCGAGCTCGCCGTCGCGATACACCAGGGCATGGTCGTCGGCGACACTGAGCACGATCGCGGGCACGAGCGCGCCGGGCGCCTCGTGCCCCGACAAGGCCGTGTCGAGGGTGTCGGGCCCGAGGACCCCCTCGGCGCCGCTATCCCCGCCAGCGCCAGCGTCGCCCCCGGCGCCGTCGAGGGCGCGGCGTAGCGCCTCCGCCTCGGGGATACGGCGCGGATCGAGGCGCGCGAGTGGGCCCGTATAGCCCTGGCGCGTCTCGTAGTCGACCAATGCCCCGCGCAGGGCATGGGTGGCCGCCCGCTGCTTGTCGCCGTCGACCGTCGTATAGACCCGGTAACCCGAGGTGTAGACCGACTCACCAAAGCGCTCGACGGCCTCGAGACGCGCCATCTCGCCGATGTAGGGGGCCTCGACGGCGACGGCGGCATCGTGGGGCGTCGCCGTGATCGCGGCGGTGCGGGCCTTGTCGAAGGCCTCCCGATCGATCATGCCGAGCTCGTACATCCGGCCCAGCACGTAGCTCCGCCGCGAGCGCGCATCCTCGGGATTGGCCACCGGGTTCAGCCGCGACGGGGCGGTGGGCAAGCCGGCGATCGTCGCCAGTTGTGCCAGGGTGAGCTCGTCCACACTACGACCGTAGTAGGCCTGTGCGGCGGCGCCCACGCCATACGCGTTCTCGCCCAGATAGATCTTGTTCAGATACAGCTCGAGAATGGCGTCCTTGTCCAATCGGCGCTCGATCTTGAGCGCCAGCAGGATCTCCTTGATTTTGCGAATATAGGTCTTCTCGCGCGACAGGAAGAAATTGCGCGCGACCTGCATGGTAATGGTGCTGCCACCCTGACCCTTCTCGCCGGTCATGATGAGGTTCAAGGCCGCGCGGGTGATACCCATCCAATCGACGCCCGGATGCTGATAGAAGCGGTCATCCTCGGCTGCGATGAACGCGTTCTTGAGCTGCTCCGGGATGTCATCGATCGCGAGCGGAATGCGGCGCTTGCTCCCATAAACGGCCAGGAGCCGGTCGTGGCGATCGTAGATACGCAAGGGCTCGTGGAGCTGGACCTCGCGCAACTCTTCGGCCGCAGGTAGGCGGGGCGCCAAGTACATATACGCCGCCGCCGCCACGAGCACGGCCGCGGCCGCCCCAGTCAACGCGGTAGCGAGAAGCCATTGGAGGACACGTATGGGCGTGCGTTTGCGGGCAGCCATAGGCGGTGGCGCTCATGCTAGAGTCAAGCGAGCAAGGGAGTATAAAGACTCGCCCCCCACCCGTGCGAGCGCGGCAGCAGCGCCGGCGTCGATGTTCGCACGACGTGCGCTGGCACGGCTGGGTCGCGCCGGTCGGTGCGGCCACACTCAGGGCCCGCCCCCGGCCTAGGCCGGACTGGCCCCGCCGCGCAACGGGCCACCGTCGAGCAAGATTCGCCCCCAGTGAGGGACTTGCAGCCATCATTTAAACCGGCGTACCATCAGTTACGTGCAACGGGCCTAGTGCGCCGGGAGCGGATCCGTGTTCCTATTCAACCGTAAACAGCCGCCGATCCTCGGCATCGACATCAGCTCCACGGCCGTCAAGGTGCTGGAGGTCAGCCAATCGGGCGACGGTTTCCGGATCGATAGCCACGCGGTGGAGCCGTTGCCGTCGGAGGCGGTGGCCGAGAAGGTTGTCCAGGACGTCGACGCCGTCGGCGAGGCCGTACGCAAGGCGGTCAAGCGCGCCGGCACCCGCACCAAGGAAGCGGCCCTGGCCGTGCCCGGATCCGCTGTCATCACCAAGGTCATCACGATGCCCTCGAGCCTCTCCGACGCGGAGATGGAGACCCAGATCCAGCTCGAGGCCGATCAGTACATCCCGTATCCGCTCGAGGAGATCAATC
>CAYTWS010000172.1:0-780 GCA_964442145.1 uncultured Ectothiorhodospiraceae bacterium
GGAGGGGTTCCCTGCCTCCTCCGGCGCCAGCCCCGCCCCGGCACCGGGTGCCTTCGACGCGGAGGCACTCCACGCCGGCCCCATGGCCTCGACCGCGGGCATCCAGGCCGCCCTCGAGCGCGACGATTTCGTCGCCCTGGATGCGCGCTCGCACGGCGAGTTCACGGGTGAGACGGTGCGCGCGGCACGCGGGGGCCACATCCCGAGGGCGCGCCACTACGAGTGGACCCGGGCGATGGATCGCGAGCGCAATCTACGCCTGCGCCCGCTGGAGACCATTGCCGCCGAGCTCGATGCCATCGGCATCACCCCCGAGCGCGAGGTCGCGGTGTACTGCCATACCCACCACCGCTCGGCGCTGAGCTACGCCCTGCTACGCATCCTGGATTTCCCGCGTGTACGCGGCTATCCGGGCTCGTGGTCGGAATGGGGCAACCGCGGCGACACGCCCATCGAGACCGGCGACTGACACGCGGCACGGGCACGCTCAGGCGGCGTTATAGCGCACGCTGCCCGTCTCCGAGAGATCGTAGCCACCCAGCGTGCGGGCGCGCTCGGCGAAGCGTGTCT
The DNA here is from genome assembly GCA_964442145.1 of uncultured Ectothiorhodospiraceae bacterium. Taxonomy (GTDB): domain Bacteria; phylum Pseudomonadota; class Gammaproteobacteria; order XJ16; family Halofilaceae; genus Halofilum. Next base: position 571 of record CAYTWS010000172.1, read on the forward strand.
CGCGCGTGACCGCCAGCAACGACTGGAAGGCGGGCTCGAAATAGCTACGCCGGTCGACCACGAGATCGAAACGCTCGTCGGCCAGATCGACGAACCCGAGCCCGGCCGCGCGCGCGGCGGCCTCGATACCGACACCGACGTCGGCATGACCGGCGTGGACCTCGCGGGCGACATCGTCCTCGTCGACGGCGGTCTCTTCGACGAGCTCGA
>CAYTWS010000172.1:790-4619 GCA_964442145.1 uncultured Ectothiorhodospiraceae bacterium
TGCCGGCGCCGGCCTGGCGGTCGATCAGGCGGGCACCGCTGCGCACGAGCGCGCTCAAGCCGTCGATGGCCAACGGATTGCCCGGAGCCACCATCAGCCCCTGGCGGCGCCGAGCCCACTCGATGAGCACCAGATCGCGATCGCGCGTGGCCCGGCGGACGGCGCCGACATTGTAGCCCCGGTCATCGCCATCGGGGACGTGGACCCCGCTCGCGACGGCCTCGCCCTCACGGAAACGCGCCAAGCCGTCAAGGCTGCCGCCGAACAACAAGGCCAAACCACACCCCGAGGCCTGGACGGCCCAAGCGAGCAACGGGTCATGGCTGCCCGCGACGACCGCCGAAGGCTGGAGCTGGCGCGCAGCCCCCGGCCCGTCCGCATTCTCCAACAACCAGAGATCGATGAGCTTGCGCGGGAACAGCCACTTCCCGGTGACACGCGTGCACGGGATAGCGCCCTGACGCACGAGCTCGTAGATCTTTCGCTCCTTGAGCCGGAGATAGGCGGCGACCTCGCGCGTGGTCATCAAGTCCTGCATGGCCCATTCCGCCCGCCGCGCGGGGTCAGATAGCGAACGCCCGCTCGCGGTAGAAACGCAGCTCCGCGATCGAATCGCGGATATCGTCGAGGGCGAGGTGGCTGCCCTCCTTGGGCACGCCCTCGAGGATCTCGGGCGCCCAACGCCGGATGAGCTCCTTGACCGAGCTGACATCCAGGTTGCGGTAGTGGAAATACGCCTCGAGACCGGGCATCAAGCGCGCCAGGAAACGCCGGTCCTGGCAGATGCTGTTGCCGCACATGGGCGATGTGCTGGCCGGCAGCCACTGGCGCAGGAACTCGAGTGTGCGCGCCTCGGCCTCGGCGTAGGTCACGCCTTGCGTGCGGACCCGCTCGATGAGCCCGGACTGGCCGTGTTGCCGGGTGTTCCAATCGTCCATGCCCTCGAGGACCGGGTCGGGCTGATGGATGGCGAGCACCGGACCCTCGGCGAGCACGCCCAAAGCGGAATCGGTAACAATCGTGGCGATCTCGATGATCTCGTCGTGCTGGGTATCCAACCCCGTCATCTCGAGATCGATCCAGATCAAGCGTTGGCTCGCGTCGTCCGCCATGGCGTTTCCTGTGTCGTCGGGGGATTGCTATTCTACGGTGCGCGATACCGCTCACGACAGGCGTAGCCGCCCATGCCCCGGGCGCACGACGGTCTCGAGGCCAGCCCAGCCACACCGGCGGCGTCTAGGGCTGGCCGACAAACCCGGAACCGACGGCGCGCACGTCCCATGGCAATCGCTTTTGGCGAGCGCACAACTCACGGGCAACCACCCTGGCGGTGTCACGTTCGCCACAGTGCGCTCGCCGTACGACGCGCTCGCTACGACGCGGGTCTCTGCAACAGCCTTCTAGCTCCCCACCGGGACCACCATAGCGGGAACCAGCGCCATTGAGCTTTTGGACGGGATGTTTCATCAGCGCCGTGGGCGCCAGCCTGGGCCTGCGCCTGTGGCTCGCTTGGCGCCAGATGCGCCATGTCCACACCCATCGCGAGCGCGTGCCGGCGGGCTTCGACGGCGTCATCAGCCCCGAGCACCATCGCTTCGCCAGCGACTACACCTTGGCCCGCACGCGCGTGGGAGCCGCCGACGCCGTCGTCGAGGTGGCCGCGCTGCTCGCTTGGACGCTGGGCGGCGGGCTGGCCGCGCTCGACGCGGGCTGGCGCGCGCTGGATTGGGGACCGATCACCACGGGCGTGGGCGTGCTCGCCAGCGTGGTCGTCATCTCGGGGGCGATCGATCTGCCCGTCCGGATCTGGCGCACGTTCGGGATCGAATCGCGCTTCGGCTTCAATCGCACCACGCCGGGCCTGTTCGCCGCGGACCAGCTCAAATCGAGCGCTTTGCTGTTGGCACTGGGCATGCCGCTGGCGGCGGCCGTGCTGCTATTGATGCATGCGGGCGGGGGCTACTGGTGGCTCTATGCCTGGGCACTGTGGCTCGCCTTCAATGTAGGGCTCATCGGCGTTTACCCGCGCCTGATCTCCCCCATGTTCAATCGCCTGCAGCGCCTGCAAGACCGTGGCCTGCGCGCACGCATCGAGGCCTTGGTCGAGCGCTGCGGTTTCGTCAGTGCCGGCGTCTACGTCGCCGATGGCTCCCGGCGCTCGAACCACGCCAACGCCTATTTCGGCGGCCTGGGCCGGGGCAAGCGCATCGTGTTGTTCGACACCTTGCTCGAGCAGCTCCAACCGAGCGAGGTCGAGGCCGTGCTGGCCCATGAGCTCGGCCATTGCCGCCGCGGCCATATCGCCAAGAACGTCGCCGCGATGGCAGCAGCGTCACTGGGGGCGCTCGCCCTGCTTGCCTGGCTGGCCGAGCGGCCCGCCTTCTTCGCGGCCCTGGGTGTGCCCCAGCCATCCATGCATGCGGCATTGGCGCTTTTCATCCTGTCGCTACCGGTGGTGAGCATCGTCACCCAGCCCATGCTCGCCCGGCTGTCACGCCGCCATGAGCGCGAGGCCGACGCTTTCGCCGCCGCGCACGGGCTCGCCCAGCCCTTGGCGCGGGCGTTGATCACGCTCTACCGCGGCAATGCCACGGTCGTCGCCCCCGATCCAATCTGGTCGCGCTTCTACGACAGCCACCCACCACCGGCGGAGCGTGTCGGCGAGTTGACGGGCGCGCCCGTCGCCAATGCGATTTGAGGCGGCTACGGCGCCACCGTACAATCGCTGGTCATCATCGGATCGGCTCGTCACGCGGGAGGCGCTATGAGCGACGCCAGGCTCACCGAGCAAAAGTGCCAGGCCTGCGAGGGCGGCACCCCGCCGCTCACGGTCGAGGAGGCACAATCGCTGCTCCAACAGGTGGACGAAAACTGGCAGATGAGCAGCGACGGCAAGTGGATCCACCGCGAATTCAAGTTCAAGAACTTCTACCACACGATCGCGTTCGTGAACGCGGTGGCATGGATCGCGAACAAGGAAGACCATCACCCGGACCTGGAGGTCGGCTACAACCGGTGTTTGGTGCAATTGTCGACCCATGCGATCGGTGGCCTCTCGCGCAACGACTTCATCTGCGCGGCGAAGGTCGACGCGCTGCGCGCGTGAGCGCGCCTGGCGGGCATCGCGCGAGCCTGTATACTCGGCATGCAAGCGCCACAACCGCCGCCCGGATCCACCATCGGTCACTGACCGATGATCCGCTATTGACTGGAGACGCTGCCCCATGACCACGCGAATAGCACTCGCCTTGGGTGTGGCTGCCCTGGCCACCGCTTTCGTGAGCCCTGCACACGCCGAGGGCGACTCCCGACAAGGGCGCTATGAGGCCCAGACTTGCCTCGGCTGCCACGGAGTCTCGGGGTATGCCAACGTGTACCCGAGCTACCACGTGCCCAAGCTGGGCGGCCAGAACCCCGACTACATCGTCTCGGCGCTCAAGGCCTACAAGGAGGGCAAGCGCGACCACCCGACGATGCAGGCGCAGGCACGCTCGTTGTCCGAGCAGGAGATGCAGGACATCGCCGCCTATTTCGCCTCGATCGACGGTGAATAATCGATGCACCGGGCGAGTCACGACACCGAGGAGCCGATGATGAAGCGAGTCTGCGCCGTCTTCGCGAGTCTGTCGTTGCTATTGGGGATGAGCACGGCCCACGCCGCCGGCGGCAATCCCCAAGCGGGCAAGGAGAAATCCCAGACCTGCGCCTCGTGCCATGGCGAGAAGGGTCGGGCGGGCCAAGCCAACTACCCCAAGCTCGCGGGCCAGCACGCCGACTACCTCTATCGCACGCTCAAGCAGTACAAGTCGGGTGAGCGCGAGAACAACGT
>CAYTWS010000173.1:0-4608 GCA_964442145.1 uncultured Ectothiorhodospiraceae bacterium
ACCGCTTGTACCGCCACGAACGTCGCGAGCAAGGGCAATGGGGGAACCGCCGGCCAATACCGGAAGATGCCCACCAAAATCACAGCGACGGCGGCGAGCTTGATCGCCTCGCCCAGATACATCGCCCGCAGCATGGCGTGGGCGTCGCTCGTGAGCACGCGCCGACGCATCACGCGCCAGGCGAACCAGACCTGCGGGACCACACCCGCGAGGCCACCCAGGGCCGCCGCGGCTGCTGTGGTCGTACCGCCCAAAAGCGCCGCAACGCCCACAGCGACCCCCACCACCGCGAGGTAGGCCGCGATCAGTCGGCCTAGGCGCGGCTGAACGCGGTCCGGTTCCGTCGGCGGCGCCACAGCGACTCTCCCTTTGGCGCGAGCGCGGTGGCTGTGCAGTGGCTCGCAGATGAGGCGCGCGAGTATATAGCCGCGTCAGCGGGGGGTCAACGACGACGCCGCTGGCTCAGCGGATGTGCTCGAGGATGCCCTCGAGCTCGTCGAGGCTATTGTAGGCGATCTGGAGTCGCCCGCGTCCGCCCTTGCCGGGCTGGAGCGTCACCGCCGCGCCCAGCTTCTCCGAGAGCTCTTGCTCGAGCCGGCGCGTATCGGCGTCCTTGGCCTCGCCCTTACGCGCCTCCGCGTCGGCGTCGTCGCCGCCGAGCTCGCGGCGTACCAGCGCCTCGGTGGCACGCACGGTGAGCCCGCGCTCGACCACTTGGCGCGCCAGCGCGCGTTGGCGGTCGGGCGATAGACCCAACAGGGCGCGCGCGTGGCCCATCTCCAGGCGGCCCTCCTCGACCAGCTGCTGGGCCGTCTCGTCGAGCTCCTGGAGGCGTAGCAGGTTCGACACCGACGCGCGCGAGCGCCCCACCGTGGACGCGACCTGCTGGTGCGACAACCCGAAGTCGCCCACCAGGCGCGCGATGGCGCGCGCCTCCTCGAGCGGGTTGAGGTCCTGGCGCTGGATGTTCTCGATGAGCCCCACGGCGGCGGCGGCCTGCTCGTCCAGGGCGCGCACGACAGCGGGGACCTCGGTGAGACCAGCGATCTGAGCGGCGCGCCAACGGCGCTCGCCCGCGATGAGCTCGTAGCCGTCGGCGGCGGCGCGCACGACGATGGGCTGGACCACACCCTGGGCGGCGATCGAATCGGCGAGCTCTTGTAAGGCGTCGGCATCGAACTGGCGCCGGGGCTGGTAGCGTCCCCGGCGTATGCGGTCGATGGCCACTTGCTGGAGCGCGTCGCGGCGCTCCGCCTCGCTGACATCGGTTACCTCCGAGACCGCTTGGGGCTCGCTCAGGAGGGCATCCAGGCCTTTACCGAGTCCGCGTTTTCTGGACATGGCTGTTGGGTGGCTCCGCCAGGGTTGGTACGGCTCAAGTGACGTCGGCGCTCTCGCGCCGGCGCTCGTGGGTATCGCGGCGCAGCACTTCGCCGGCGAGCGCGAGATAGGCGAGGGCCCCGCGCGAGGTCCGGTCATAGTACATCACGGGCCGGCCGTAGCTGGGCGCCTCGGCCAAGCGCACGTTGCGCGGGATGATCGTGCGATAGACCTGGTCACCGAAGTGGTCGGTGAGCTGGGCCGAGACATCGGCGCCCAGATTGTTGCGCCCGTCGTACATCGTGCGCAGGAGCCCGTCGATACGCAGGGACGGATTCACGCTCTGGCGCACGTCGTCGATGGTATTGAGCAGGGCGGTGAGGCCCTCCAAGGCATAGTACTCGCACTGCATCGGGATCATGACGCCGTCGGCTGCGACCAGTCCATTGACGGTGAGGATGTTCAACGCCGGCGGACAGTCGACGATGATGTAGTCGTAGTGCTCGCGCAGCGGCTGTAGCGCCTGTTTGAGGCGCTGCTCGCGCGCGATCTTGTCCATGAGCTTGACCTCGGCCGCGGTGACGTCGCCGTTGGCCGGGAGCAAGGCAATATCGAGCGCATCGAGCCGCAGGGTCGCCTCCTGCGCCGTCGATTCGCCCATCAAGACATCGTAGGTCGAGCGCTCGAGCGCGCGCTTGTCCACGCCCGTGCCCATGGTGGCGTTGCCCTGGGGGTCCAGATCGACCAGCAGGACGCGTCGATGGGTCGAGGCCAACGACGCGGCCAGGTTCACCGCCGTCGTGGTCTTGCCCACGCCCCCCTTCTGATTGGCCACCGCGATGAGGCGACTCATTTGGCTGCGCGTCCTCCGAAGTCTCGCCCAAACCAGCGCCGCCCGCGACTCACCCCGCGGTGCGCGGCGGCTCCATGCGCACCGCGTGGCGCGCACCCGTGACCCCCGGTATGGCCAGCGGGAGCACGTCGCTGCGCCAACCCGCCGGCAGACCGGCGACCTCGGCGCGGGGATCGCGGCCCTTGGCGGCGAGCAGGCACCCGCCGGGCCGGCACAAGGGCGCGCCCACGGTCGCGAGTTGCGCCAGTGTACCGAACGCCCGCGTCATCACGGTATCGAAGCCCGCAGCCGGGCCGGCGTCCTCGGCGCGGGCCCGTTCGACGGTGACGTTGGGGAGTTCGAGCATGCGGGCGACGTGCTGCAAAAACAAGGCGCGCTTGGCGCGCGGCTCGATCAGCGTGACCGCCCAATCGGGCTGGGCGATCGCCAGGGGCAGCCCGGGCAGCCCGCCGCCCGAGCCGATGTCGGCCAGGGTCTCGCCGCGCACCAAGGGCAAAAGCGCCAGGCTGTCCAACAGATGCACCGGGACCATCTCCGCCGGGTCACGCACGGCCGTTAGGTTGTGCACCCGGGCCCAGCGCGCCAGCTCGTTGCGGTAACGCAACAACAGGGCGCGGCGATCGGGGTCGAGCGGCACACCGAGGGCATCGAGGCCGCGCGCAAGCGCGTCGTCGGCCATCAAGCGCTTCGCGACAGCGCCTGCTCGCGATGCTTGAGATGGACCAGGAGCAGCGACACCGCCGCCGGTGTGACGCCCTCCAGCCGCGCCGCCTGGCCGATGGTCTCGGGCCGCTGGCGGGCCAGTTTCTCGCGTACCTCGGTCGACAGGCCCGCGACTGCGTCGTAGTCGAGATCGGGCGGCAGGGGCGTGGCCTCGCGCGCACGGTCGCGCTCGATCTGGTCGCGCTGCTGCGCGACATACCCGGCGTATTTGGCCTGGATGGCGATCTGGCGGGCGACGCTGGCGTCGTCGACCCCGGGGCCGATGCCCTCCACGGCCACGAGATCGGCGTAGTCGACCTCGGGTCGGCGCAATAGGTCGGCAGCGGTCTCGGGCTTGTTGATCCGGACCCCGAGCGCCGCCTCGACGGCGCGCGCGGGCTCGCTATTGGGCTTGATCGACAAGGCTTGGAGGCGCTCCTGCTCGGCAGCGATGGCATCGCGGCGCCGGCGGAACGCCGCCCAGCGCTCGTCATCGACGAGCCCGAGCTCGCGCGCCTTCGGCGTCAGGCGCAGATCGGCGTTGTCCTCGCGCAGCTGCAGGCGGTATTCGGCCCGGCTGGTGAACATCCGGTAGGGCTCGCGGGTACCGCGCGTGACCAGATCGTCCACGAGCACGCCGATATAGCCTTCGTCGCGGCGCGGCTGCCACGGCGCCTCGCACGCAACATGGCGGGCCGCGTTGATGCCGGCGACGAGCCCTTGCGCGCCCGCCTCCTCGTAGCCGGTCGTGCCGTTGATCTGGCCGGCTAGATAGAGTCCCGAGAGCGGTTTCGTCTCGAGCGAGGCGTGCAGGCCGGTCGGGTCGAGGAAGTCGTACTCGATGGCGTAGCCGGGGCGTGTGAGCTGGGCCTGCTCGAAGCCCGGGATCGAGCGCACGAGATCGATCTGGACGTCGAGCGGCAGGCTCGTCGAGATGCCGTTGGGGTAGAGCTCGGGTGTGTCGAGGCCCTCGGGCTCGACGAAGATCTGGTGGTGGTCGCGCTCGGCGAAGCGCACCACCTTGTCCTCGATCGAGGGGCAGTAGCGCGGGCCCTCGCCCTCGATGCCGCCGGCGTACATCGCGGAGCGATCCAGCGCCGAACGGATGAGGGCGTGGGTCGCGGGCTGCGTGTGCGTGATGTGGCACACCGTCTGGCGCGGGTGATCCGCGGCCGAGCCCGACAACGACTGGGCCTGGCGATCGTCGTCGCCGGGCTGGCGCTCCAGGCACGAGAAGTCCACGGAGCGGCCGTCGATGCGCGGCGGCGTGCCCGTCTTGAGCCGGCCCACGGTGAACGGCAGCGCGCGCAGGCGCTGGGCGAGGGCCTGCGCCGGGGGATCGCCGGCGCGCCCGCCCTTTTGCTGGCGCTCGCCGACGTGGATGCAGCCGCCCAGGAACGTCCCCACGGTCAGCACAACCGTGGGCGCGCGCACCGTCATGCCGAGCTGGGTGACGACGCCGGCGACGGCGTCGCCCTCGACCACGAGATCGTCCACGCCTTGTTGGAAGATACGGAGATTGGGCTCGGCCTCGACCAGGCCGCGCACCGCCTGGCGGTAGAGATTGCGGTCGGCCTGCGCGCGCGTCGCCTGCACCGCGGGGCCCTTGCGCCGATTGAGGGTGCGTACGTGGATGGCGGCTCGGTCGGCCGCGCGCGCCATGATCCCGCCCATGGCATCGATCTCGCGCACCAGGTGGCCCTTGCCGATGCCGCCGATGGCGGGGTTGCACG
>CAYTWS010000174.1:0-4601 GCA_964442145.1 uncultured Ectothiorhodospiraceae bacterium
CTGGGCGCTCGAGGAGCTTGTCGCCTACATGGCGCGCTCGTCGATCAACTGCACCACGATGAGCCGCCGCGAGCAGCAAAAGCTTGCCGATATCCAGGCCAACAACGAGGCTCTGTTTCGCGCACGGCTACTCAACGACGCGCTCGCCGATGCACTGAAATACCGCTAACCCAAGCGCGCTCGCGCGGCGCTCGACGACCGGTGGGCTCAAGATGCTCGCCGCCCGCCACCTCCTCAACGAGCCTCGACGCCGTCCATCATCCGCTCGAACCGGGAGCCGTCATCGGCGAGTGCATTGGCAACGAACGGCACACAGCGCTCCAACAGCATCTTGGTCGACGAGTGGCCGAGCAGGCGGGACACGAATAGCGGATTCTCGCCCCGTCCGACATGCAGCGCCGCCGCGGTGTGGCGCGTCTAATACACCCGCCGGCGCTCCAAGGCGAGCCGGGCGCGGACGGGCCCCAAACGTTGGCGCAGCCCCGGGAAACCCTCAGCGCCCACGCGTCGGCCAGTGTTGGTGCAGCGCTTATTCGTAGTGACTCCAAAGTCGCAGGACCTTGATCACCCCTTGCTCCGGGACGACTTGGTAGACGAGGCGGTGCTGGTAACTGATGCGCCGTGACAACGCGCCGGCGAGATCGCCGACGAGCCGGTGATAGGGCGGCGGGTTGCGCCAGGGATCTTCCGCGATCAGCGCCAAGAGCGCTTCGGCGTCCGATTGCAGACCCGCAGCCTTGAGCTTCTTGGCATCCTTGCGGGCCTGCTTGGTATAGACCAGCGTCCAACTCACCAGTCGAGATCCGACTCGAGCTGATCAGCAGGCGTCTGCATGCCCTCGCGGATGCTCTCGCGCATACCGGGCACCGAGAGCAGGTACAAGGTTTCCTGGATGGCTGCCCAGTCCTCTTCGGCCACCAGGACCGCATTGTGGCGCCGTCCGGTAATGAGTGCCGGCTCGTGGTGCTCGGCCGTCTGATCGATCAGGCGATAGAGGTTGGCGCGTGCATCGCTTGCAGTGTATTGGCTCATTTCTTCCGGCCTCGGCAATACCGTACGACTTATCGTACGTTATAAGCACGGCGAGGTCCACTACCTCTTGGTCGACGAGTAGCCAAGCAGGCGCGAGACGAACAGCGGATTCTCGCCGGCCGCGAGATGCAGCATGGCCGCGGTGTAGCGCGTCTGATACACCCGCCGGCGCTCCAGGCGGAGCCGGTCGAGGGTCCCCAGACGTTGGCGGCAACCCACGAGGCCGTCAGGGGCCGGCCATCGGCGCGGCAGAACGTGTAATCTTCCAGCGCCTTACCCTGGACATGGTCACGCAGCTCCGCCGCCAGGCTCGGCGACAGCGGCACATCGCGCCGGGTCTTGCGGTGCTTGAGCGCCGTCTGGCATCCGTCGACCAAGGCCTCGCGCACGCGCAGCTGACGGCGGCCCAAGTCCAGATAGCCCACTTTGAGACCGTTGACCTCGCAGCTGCGCAAGTCGGTGTAGCACCGGAGCTTGAAGTAGAGCCGGTAGTGGGGGTCGACGGCGTCGAGGAATGCGTTGACCTCGTCGGCGGTCAACGGCATCGGGTCGCTGGGATCGTCGCGGGCACCGCGGCGCCTCATGCCCGGCGCGTGTATAACGGGGACGAAGGTTGCTTGCCGCGACCGCCGCAGGCCACGGCATCATGGACGCAACGACGGGCTTACGGCGCTGGGCGCGCACCACGTCCTCTCGAAACCTCCCGACCGCAGGACCACGGACCGCACTCCAGATCCGAAAGGACGATGGAGCGGGCATGCCGGTAACTGCACTCTTTGGCGCAAGCGTCGTCAGGCAGATCGGCCTGCGTTTTCCCCACCATGCTACTAGACTAGTCGGATACGGAATACCTCTGGGGACACTTCCATGCCACAGAGCCACGAGATCGGCGCCTCCGAGGCCAAGACCAAACTGTCCGAGTTTCTGCGCAAGCTAGACGCCGGGGAGCGATTCACGATCACGCAGCGAGGGCAGCCGGTGGCCCATCTTATCCCGGCTCGAGCCGCGGAGCGCGGCGGTACGGTAGCCGCTGCCCTGCGGGTGCGGGCTTTCGTCGATCGGCGTCAGTCAGACCGATCGATCGACACCAAGGCCCTGATCGAAGAGGGCCGCGACTAGCGCAATTTGATCTGGACAACTCCGTCTGCATGCGCTAGCCGTCTCGATGATGGCAGTGACGACGATTGAGGCATTTCCCATTCCCCCACCGGTTCGACCTCATTCACGCCCTTGAGGATATTAGGGTGCAAGGGAATTTTTCGGCGCCGGACCAACGAATGACCAATCAGGACGCCGTAGCCTAATCATTCCGCTCGAGGCAGCGGCCGCCGACCATGAGACATATAGCCTTGCTACCACGGGTGCGAATACCAGGCATTTACGACTGACTCGTTGAATATCCCCGCCATATTCGTCGCAAATCGGAACGATTTTAAAGTTTTTAGGGCAGCCCCCGAAAAACGCCTGAGTGACGCCACTGAATCGACTCAGCACCCCGTCCGTTCCAGGTTTTAGAGACAATGAACCGCGCACCTGAGGCAACGCGCTGAATCACGCCAGAGCCGACTCCTGAACATATGCAGCGTCGAAGACGCGTTGGTCATCGATCATATCGGTATCATCTCCGACCGTTCTTATGGTGCTACTGAGTGGGTTTCAGCTCCGGAGCGGTTTGCCGGATGTCGCGTACGAGTCCGCACAACGCGTCACTCGACGGTCACCGATTTCGCAAGGTTGCGCGGCTTGTCGACGTCGGTGCCTTTGAGCAAGGCGACGTGGTAGGCGAGCAGCTGTAGCGGCAGCGTGAACACCGCCGGGTCGGTCAAGGTGGCACCGCCCGTCTCCGGAACGGGGATCACATAGGCCTCCTGACCGGCATCGATACCCGAGGCCTCGTCGGCGAAGACGACCAGCCGGCCGCCGCGGGCGCGCACCTCCTGCAGGTTCGAGCTCAGCTTCTCCAGCAGCGCGTCGTTCGGGGCGACCGCGACGACCGGCATGTCCTCATCGACCAATGCCAGCGGGCCGTGTTTGAGCTCGCCCGCGGCGTAGGCCTCGGCGTGGATGTAGGAGATCTCCTTGAGCTTGAGCGCGCCCTCCATGGCGATGGGGTAGTGCGGGCCCCGGCCCAAAAACAGCGCGTGGTGCTTGTCGACGAAGAACTCGGCGAGCTCGGCGATCTGCTCATCGAGCGCGAGCACCGACTCCAGCCGCCGCGGCAGCGTCGCCAGCTCATCGACGGCGGCGGCCTCGCCGTCGCGGTCGAGCCCGCGCCCGCGCGCCAACACCAGCGCGAGCAGGCTCAGCCCCGCCAGCTGGGTGGTGAACGCCTTGGTCGAGGCGACCCCGATCTCGGGGCCCGCACGCGTCATCAGCACCAGATCGGACTCGCGCGCCAGCGACGACTCGGCGACGTTGCAAATCGACAACGTCGCCGTGTAGCCCAACCGCCGCGCCTCGCGCATCGCCGCCAGGGTGTCGGCGGTCTCGCCCGACTGCGAGATGCTGACGAACAGGGTGCCCTCCGGCACGGCCGGGCTGCGGTAGCGGTACTCACTGGCGATCTCGACGTTGACCGGGATCCCCGCCGAGCGCTCGATGGCGTAGCGCGCCACCAGGGCGGCATGATAGCTCGTGCCGCAGGCGACCATGTGCACGCACTGGATCCGGGAGAAGAGCTCGGTCGCCTGGTAGCCGAAAGCGCCGTCGAGCACGCGCCCGTTGGCGATGCGATCCTCCAGGGTCTCGGCGACCGCACGCGGCTGCTCGAAGATCTCCTTTTGCATGTAGTGGCGGTACTGGCCGCGCTCGACCGAGTCCGCGGTGAGCTCGGACTCGCGCTCGGGGCGCTCGACGCGTCGGCCGCCCTCGTCGGTGATGTGGAGCGAGGCGCGCTCGACGGTGGCGACGTCGCCGTCCTCGAGGAAGATGAAGCGCCGCGTGACCGGCAGCAGCGCCATCACATCAGAGGCGACGAAGTGCTCGCCGATGCCGATGCCGATCACCGCCGGGCAGCCGCGGCGCGCCATCACCACCCGATCGGGCTGATCGGGCGAGATCACGCACAGCGCGTAGGCGCCCTCGAGCGCGTCGACGGTGGCGCGCACCGCCGCGTGCAGATCGCCGCTGTCGGCGAGGTGGCGGTCGATGGTGTGGGCGACGACCTCGGTGTCGGTGTCCGAGGCGAAGGTGTAGCCGTCGGCCTCGAGGCTCGCGCGCAGGGCGCGGTGGTTCTCGATGATGCCGTTGTGGACCAGGCCGATGCGCTCACCGGAGACGTGCGGGTGGGCGTTGTGCTCGCTGGGCGCGCCGTGGGTCGCCCAACGCGTATGCGCGATGCCGGTGAAGCCCGCCATCGGCTCCCCCAGAAGCACGTCTTCCAGCGCCTCGACCTTGCCCACCGCGCGCCGTCGAGCCAGTCGGCCGGCCTTGTCGATCAAGGCCACGCCGGCCGAGTCGTAGCCGCGATACTCGAGCCGCCGCAATCCCTCCATGAGGATGGGGGTGACATCGCGCTCGGCGACCGCGCCGACGATTCCGCACATCGATGGGCTCTCCCGCTAGTGACT
>CAYTWS010000175.1:0-4600 GCA_964442145.1 uncultured Ectothiorhodospiraceae bacterium
CGGCCATGCGCTGGATCGACGTCGCCGCCGACATCGCCTTCCTCGTCATGGACCTCGACCGCCGCGGCGCCAGCGATCTCGCCGGCGACTTCCTCGACGAGTGGCTCGCCACGACCGGCGATCACGACGCGCTCCACGTGATGCCGCTCTACCTCGTCTACCGCGCCCTCGTACGCGCCAAGATCGCCGCCATCCGGAAGGGACAGCACACCACCGAGCAAGAGCGCACGGCCGAGGATGACGCGCTGCGCACCTACATTCGCCTGGCGGAGCTCTACGCCGGGGCGGACGCGGGTGCCCTGCTCGTGACCCGCGGGGTCGCCGGCAGCGGCAAGAGCGCCGCCGCGGCGGTCCTGGTCGAGCGCCTCGGGGCCATCCGCCTACGGGCCGACGTCGAACGCCGCCGTCTCTACCCCGATCCCGACCCGGGCACCCGCTACGCGCCCGCCGCCCACGACGCGGTCTATCAACGCCTCGAGGCACTGGCGGCGACAGTGGTCGGCGCCGGCTTCCCCGTGGTCATCGATGCCACCTTCCTCGAACGCGAGCGTCGCCGCCCATTCGAGGCCCTGGCGCAGGGCTACGCCGTCCCGTTTCGAATCCTCGACATCGAGGTCCCCGAGGCGCAGCTGCGCGCGCGTGTGGCGGCGCGCTACCAGGACGGCGGCGACGTATCGGAGGCCGGCCCGCAGATCACACAGGCGCAACTACAGCGGCTCGAGCCGCTCACGGACAGCGAGCGCAGCGTGCGCATCGGCGTCGACAACGCCGGCTCGGCCCCGGTGGTCCCACACACCGGCCTCGGCCACGGTCGCGGTTTGGGCACCGACGGCGCCGGCACCGGATGAGCGCCGGCGGGACGTCCGGCCGCTGGCATCGGCGCGCCCGCCCGACGGGGGGATGGCAGGCGTGGCACGAGTGGGGCGACCCTGACGGCCGGCCCGTGCTCTACTGCCACGGCTTTCCCGCTACGGGCTACGAGGCAGGCTTCGCCGACGAAGCCGCACGGCGCGCCGGTATCCGCCTCATCGCCCCGGATCGGCCCGGCTTCGGCGGCTCCTCGCCCACCCGGCTCGAGCGCGTCGCCGATTGGTCCAGCGAGGTCGCGGGCCTGCTGGATCATCTCGGGATCACACGGCTGGCGTTGTTGGCCGTCTCCGGGGGGGCACCGTATGCCCTCGCCACGGCGGCCACCCGCCCCGAGCGCGTATCCGCGGTGGCGACCATCGCCGGACTCGGGCCACTAGCCGCTATGGGCACGACCCAGGGGATGTCGGCACTGGGACGGATGAGCATACACTGCGCCAGGCGCCGGCCCTATCTGCTGCACGCGCTCTTCGCCGCCTTGGCCGGTGTGATCCGGATCTGGCCCACGGCGATGTTCCGGCTGTTGAGCGCCACGGGGCGAGCCAATGACGGGGGCCAGTTGCGCGACCCGGCAACACGGGCTGTCTGGGTGCGCTCGCTGCAGGGTAGCGTAGTCAACGGTGCCCGTCCCGCTGCCGACGAGATGCGGCGCTACGTCCGTCCGTGGGGCTTTCGGTGGGCCTCGGTCAGCGTGCCCGTCGCGCTCTGGCACGGCACGCGCGATCCGGTCGTGCCGCCCGACCACGCCCGCTACCTGGCGCGGCATGTCCCCGAGTCGAGCCTGCATTGGCTGGCTGACGAGGGCCACTTCTCGGCCGCGGTCAACCACGTCGACGAAGTGCTCGCGCGCTTGGCCGCGCTATGATGAGCCGATCGGACGCGTGCGCTCACTCGGGGCAGGCGTCGCCGGGGCGTTCGCTGCAGCTCGTGTTTTCGGGCCAAACGACGTTGTCGAGCTCGGCACCGCTGAAATCGGCGCCCTCGATACGGGCGTTGCGCAGATCCGCATGGGTCAAGCGCGCCGCCTCGAACGAGGCGCCGCGCAAATCGGCTCCGCGCAAAACCGCCCCCTCCAGATCGGCGCCATCCAGCACCGCACCCGAGAGGTCGGCACCCGCCAAGTCGGCATAGGCGAGGGTGGCATCGCGCAGGTCGACCCCCGAGACCTGGGCCTTGCGCAGCGACGCATTGACCGCACGCAACGAGGCGAGGTCGTGGCCGGTAGGCAGCGCGAGGCCATCCTTGGTGCAGTAGCTCCAGTTCGTGCCCGGCTCGGGCGGGGCGTCGCAATCGGGCGGACCGGCCGGGCCGTGGACCCACACGTCCTGGTAGCCGATCGCAGCCAACACGATCACGGCGGTGACGACGAGGCCCGTCCAGATCACGCGGATCCCCGGGGTCCGCGACGGCGCGTCGGTCTGGCGACGCCGCAGCGGTCGGCGCTTGGCGCCCTCGCCGTCGTCGCCCCCGCGGCGCTCGTCGACGGCCTGGCGCGCCGCCTCGAACCGCGCGCGGCCCTCAGCGGAGCCCAAATCCTGCATCTCCTCAGGAATGAGCTCGCCGCGCTGGGTCAACGGCTGCCAGCTATGGCCATCCGCGCTGACCCGGTCGGTCACCCGCACGCGACCTAGCAGGAGATAGCGCCGGAGGGTATCGACGTCGTAGGGCCCGAGGATCGTCGTGCCACGGCGGACGTACCAAGTGTTGTTATCGGTTTTGTCCGTGCTCACGTATGCTTCAATAGCAAATGCTGATGGGGGCCGTAAATGGAGCCGGTGGCCCAGATGGCCCGAACTCGTGCTTTTGCTCGTACGGGTCGCTCGAGACTGGAGGTTCGATGGAGGTCACGATCGAAGCCGCGAGCGGGCAATACCGCATCACCGTCGACGCCGGTGACGGCGGTGGCGCCGCGACGTTGACCGCCGAGTCCGAGCTCGACGCTGTATCCGCTGCATGGCAGTAGTTGGTCGATCACGGCATCGACGACGAGGACGCCGAGGACGAGTGCCGGCGGTCACTGGGGTTGGGCTGATCCCACCGCGCACCCCCTTGGGCAGGGCCCCTCGAAGGGGGCAAGGGCCGGATCGCCACGGCACGAAGGAGCGTGGGCCCGGGCGTTGCGTGACGGGCGAACGGCCCGAGGCGGCACGCCCGGACCACGTCCCATCGCTACGAGTGTGGAGAAAACGTGGACAAGACGCGCACGGCTACATCGATGTAACCGGCATGGGAATGGTGGAGCCAGGCGGGATCGAACCGCCGACCTCCTGGATGCCATACGGGCGCCGGATCGGCGCTAGGTAGTTGATTGGGCCCAATTTGGGGCCGCGCGCCGTTGTCCAAAAATCGCCCGTTGCACGCCAATAAGTTACTGATTTGGGGGCGACGCTTCAAGGATTTGGACAACGCTGACACGGGCCCGCATAGACGGCATCCGCTGCCCCCGCTGGGCGCTATACCGGTTGCACCGCCTGGCGCTCTCCCAATTTCTCGACCATGGGGCATTGACCCATACTTCGTAGGCGCGTACTATAGGAACTGTAGTCAACGAGGAAACCCCACGCCATGCCCCGCACAGAAACGATTATTGTCACCGACCTAACCTACGATCAACTGGCGGCGGCTGTCGGTGCTAACCGAATTCGTACGGAGGAACCCGACGAGGACGAAAATCATAAACTAACTTTGATCGTCGATCGCGCGACAATCGCAGAACGACGAGCGATCGAGGATGCGCGTCAGGCGCTGCAATCCGCCCCGTCCGGTCGCGAGACAAATACCTCAGAGAGCGACCAACCCCGGCGCAGCTGGACACGTCGCTATGTCGAGCTGGCTGACGTCGCTAATCGAGAGGGGCTCAACCACGGAAAAATATGGCGTTGCAGTGAAATCGACATTCAGGCCAAAGGCGCCCACCCCTCGTGGGAGGGCGACTACATTTGCTACGTGTACGAGTAATCAACAGAGCGCATTCCGGAGGCATTAATGCGGTTAAAATTTCGCCGCGATATCGACCGACAATTTCCGCCAGTGGAATACCGAATCGACGGCACTGACCGAATCGTTCTCACGCGAGCGGTACGGACGTCAACGGACGAGCCAGACACTTATTGCGTGACGGCGCGGGACGCGCTGCGCGACGGACTGTTTCGGACCCACGGGGGCACCGTCGTGGTCAGCGCGTATCTTGAGGCGGACCCAGCGATCGCAATAGGGGTCGTCGACGATACGAGCACAGATGGGCTGGTGGGGAGACGTTACGCGCCTGGCACACCGGAGTATTACGATGGCGAGCACGTCGTGCGCCTCGACCCGCACACTGGCGACGTTCTGTCCTCGGTGACACCAGACCAAATTATGGAGCTACGTGGTGACGCGTGACGAGCTACGCGCGGAGCTGGACCAGCGCGGCCTATCGATCCGGCGGGGCGCGGACGTTCTACAGGTCCGTTGGGAGACGGTGCGGGATTACCTGAGCGGGCGGCGCCGGATCAACGACGACCGAGCCGATCTCATACGAATGCGGCTGGCAGAATATGATAAGAAAGGAGCGGGCGGGAACACAGATCCATAATGGGTTGACTTTCCCATTCACGCCGACGGGATTAGGGAGCGGTCGAATCGCCCTTGGGCGAACCCCACGCGGCCGCGGCCGAAGCGCGGCCCAGTCGACCTAAACCGCGCGCGGCATCGTCTGCAGCAACACCCATGGCGCGGCCGGCCGACTGCAACC
>CAYTWS010000176.1:0-4591 GCA_964442145.1 uncultured Ectothiorhodospiraceae bacterium
CTTGCATGTCTTAGGCATGCCGCCAGCGTTCAATCTGAGCCAGGATCAAACTCTTGAGTTCAAACTTGCTGCAACCCGAGGGCTGCAATTCGGTTTGATGAGAGTCTAACCCCAGAACGCTCAAAGGCTTGTTCCGGGACGCTACTCATCGATCTTGTTGCGTACCGCAACCGTCGATGTGAGCGCCCACACAAGTCACTCGATCCAGCTTGTTAAAGAGCGCGGCTTGCGCCGCTGCAGAGCCTGCATATTGTGCGGAACTGCCGACCCAGCGTCAATGCGTCTTGGTCGGCTATCGCTTGGCTCGCCCGCCTTGCGGGGCCGGCCTGCGCCGGCGAGGAAGCGCATTATACAGCGCCCGACCGGAGAGTCAATAACGCCGCGTTGGCGGCGTCGACGCTGTCTGGCGCATCTCGCCCCGCCCGCGGCCCCCGCCGCGACGAGAAAGCGCATTCTACAAGCGGACCGGCCCATGTCAACAAACGGCCGGACCGGTTGCGCCAAGCCCTACTCCACCGTGACCCGCGCGTAGCGGCGCTTGCCGACCCGGTAGAGGTGGCACGAGCCGCGCTCGAGCTCGAGACGGCGATCGCCCAGGCGCTCGCCGTCGATACGCACCGCCCCCTGGTCGATCATGCGCAACGCTTCCGATGTGGACTGGGTCAAACCCGCCTGCTTGAGGAGGTTGGCGATGGGTACGGTGCCGTGCTCGCCCGAGGCGACCGCGACCTGGGGCACGTCCTCGGGGTCGGCGCCCTCGCTGAAGCGGGCGAGGAATGCCTCTTGCGCTCGGTCCGCGGCCGCGCGGTCATGGAAACGGGCGGTGATCTCGTGGGCGAGCTCGAGCTTGATGTCGCGCGGGTTGCGGCCCCCGCGCGCGGCTTCGCGCAGGGCGTCGAGCTCATGCTCGGGGCGCAGGCTCAGCAACCGGAAGTAGCGCCACATGAGCTCGTCCGAGATCGACATGAGCTTGCCGAAGATCGAGTCGGCGGGCTCATCGATGCCCACGTAGTTGCCCTGCGACTTCGACATCTTGTGGACGCCGTCGAGGCCCTCGAGCAGCGGCAAGGTCATCACGACCTGCGGGCGCTGGCCCTCCTCGCGCTGGAGCTCGCGCCCCACCAACAGATTGAAGCGCTGGTCGGTGCCGCCGAGCTCGACATCGGCGGCCAGCGCCACCGAGTCATACCCCTGTATCAAGGGGTATAGGAACTCGTGGATCGCGATCGGGCGGTTGGCGCTATAGCGTTTGTGGAAGTCGTCGCGCTCGAGCATGCGCGCGACGGTCTGGCGCGAGGCGAGCTTGATGAGCCCGGCCGCATCCATCTCGCTCATCCACTCGGCGTTGAATACCAGCCGCGTTTGCTCGGGATCGAGGATCGTGAAGATCTGGCGCTCGTAGGTGCGCGCGTTTTCGCGGACCTCCTCTTCGGTCAGCGCCGGCCGGGTACTGCTCTTGCCGCTGGGATCGCCGATACGCCCCGTGAAATCGCCGATCAGGAAGATGACCTCGTGGCCCAGCAGCTGAAACTGGCGCAGCTTGTTGATGAGCACGGTATGCCCGAGGTGCAAATCCGGCGCTGTGGGATCGAAACCGCACTTGATGCGCAGCGTCTCGCCCGAGCCCAGCCGCTCGACGAGCTCCTCATGGCGAATGATCTCTTGCGCACCCCGTTCGACCAACGCCAGTGTCTCGCGATCGACCGATGTCATAGATACCTCGATACCGGGGGGGGCCAGGACAACTAGGGCGTTGCGGCGCACCCGGCCCGTTCGCGCCGCTGCCCGAGACTCGTTGCCCGAGCCGCGTGATTGTAGCCTCTGGGCGCCGCGTTCGCATCGAGCGTACCGGCCGCGATCGCGAACGAAGTGAATTGACCAATCGCTGCCCGTCGGGCAAATTGCAATAGGGGCTCGAGGCGCCCCCGCAAGAGACAACACCAACAAGCGACATCGACTCGCACGCGTGAACAAAAACGACCGAAAGTCAGCGCAATACGGCTCCGGGGACGTTGCCAATCCACACTGGCGGCTGCGCTTGCTTGCGCTCGCCCTCGGTTTGGCCGTTCTGGGTGCGGTCATGGCCAGCACCGGGCGCTCGAGCTCGGTCGCGTCGCTCGAGCGGCGGCCGGCTCCCGCAGCCGCCCCGGAGCAACGCGAGCTCGCGCTACCACAGAGGCCGCGTCAGCCACGCTCGGATGCGGGCTTCGAGGCAGCCGACCGGCAGGTCGAATGGCGCGAGCTCGTGGTCGAGCAGGGCGACACCTTCGCCGGGGTCATGCGTGATGCGGGCGCCGATCGGCAAACGATCCATCGTATCGCCGCGTCGCGTCCGCACGGCCGCGCGCTCAACCGGATCCAACCGGGCGACCGTATTCGCGTGGCACGCGAGGCCGACGGAACGGTTCAGCGCTTGGTCCATCAACGCGTCCCCGAAGAGCGCCTGGTCTTCAACCGCGAGCGCAACGGCTTCGCCAGCGCCCGCATCGAGACCCCGCTCAAGCGCCGCCTGCGCCATGCAACCGGGGTGATCCAGCAATCCCTTTTCGCCGCGGGCACGCACGCGGGACTCAAGGAGACACTGATCACCGATCTGGTCGCCATATTCGCCTGGGACATCGATTTCGTCCTCGATGTGCGCCGCGGTGACCGCTTTAGCGTGGTTTTCGAGAGCTTCTACACCGAGGACGGCGAGCACGTCCGCGACGGCGCCATCGTCGCCGCGGAGTTCGTCAATCAAGGGCGCCGCCATCGGGCTGTCCGCTACACCGAGCATGACGGCTCGAGCGAATACTTCGCCCCGGACGGTGATTCGATGCGCAAGGCGTTCCTACGCACGCCCGTAAGCTTTACGCGGATCAGCTCGGGCTACGGCCGGCGCTACCATCCCACGCTCGGACGCATGCGCAATCACCACGGCATCGACTATGCCGCCCCGGCCGGCACCCCCATCCGGGCGACCGGGGCGGGCCGCATTGCCTATCAAGGCCGCAACGGCGCCTACGGCCGCTTCATCGTGGTCCGCCACGGCGATCGCTACAGCACGGCCTACGGCCACATGCGGGGCTTTGCCTCCGGCCAGTCGGCGGGCAGCTACGTCGAGCAAGGCGAAGTGATCGGGTTTGTGGGCAACACGGGGCGCTCCACGGGGCCCCATCTGCACTACGAGTTCCGGATCAACGGCGTCCACAAGAACCCCTTGCAGGTCGATTTCCCGCCCATGGCGACGATTGCGCAGGACGAGCGCGAGGCCTTCCGCGCGAAGGTCGACCCGCGACTCGCCATGCTCGATACGCTGGCTCGGACCTACGCCGCTCGGGATCGCTAGCTTGGCGCGGCTGCCATGGGCCTTCATCGGCCTGATGTCGGGCACCAGCGCCGACGGCATCGACGCCTGCCTCGCCACCTTCCAGGGCGGTCGCCCGCATCTGCTGGCGAGCCGGGCCCTGCCCTTCGATACGGACCTGCGCGAAGATCTGCTCGGCGCCGTCGACGGTCACCTCGACCTGGCCACCGCGGCCCGCTTGGACAGCCGCCTCGCCGACGCCTATGCGGCGGCGGTCGAGGACTTGCTCGCAGCAGCCGACCTGCCGTGCGCACGGGTGCGCGCGATCGGATGCCACGGCCAGACCGTGCTGCACCGCCCGGACGACCCCCATCCCACGAGCGTCCAGCTAGGGGACCCGCATCGCCTCGCCGTGCGCAGCGGCATCGACGTCGCCGCCGACTTCCGTCGTGCCGACATCGCCGACGGCGGGCAAGGGGCACCGCTCGCGCCCGCCTTCCACGCCTACGCCTTCGGCGCCCGCGAGCGCCAGCGCGCGATCGTCAACATCGGCGGTATCGCCAACCTGACGGTCGTGGAACCCCAAGGGGTCCGGGTGCGCGGCCTCGATACCGGGCCGGGCAACGCCTTGCTCGACGGCTGGGTTCAGCGTCATGGCGACGCGGCCTTCGATCACGACGGGCGTTGGGCGGCAGGTGGGCGAGTGCGCTCGGATCTGCTCGCTGCGCTCCTCGATGACCCTTATTTCGCCCGGTCGCCGCCGAAGAGCACGGGCCGCGAGCAATTCAACCTGGCGTGGCTCGAGCGTGCCATCGGCCGCTGCCAGGCCGACCCCGCCCCAGCGGATGTGCAAGCGACACTGGCCGAGCTCACCGCCACCACGATCGCGCAAGCGGTCACCGAGCACGCCCCCGAGGCCACCGAGCTATTCGTCTGCGGCGGGGGCGCCTACAACACCCATCTGCTGGGGCGGATCAACGCCCTGCTGCCGCGGGTCCGGGTCGCCTCGACGCAATCGCTCGGCATCGCCCCCGAGCACGTCGAGGCCCTGGCGTTCGCGTGGCTGGCCCAGCGCCGCGTGCGCGGCGTGCCCGGCAATCGCCCCGAGGTCACCGGCGCCCACCGCCCGCTCGTCCTGGGCAGCCTCATCCAGGCTCCTAAGGGGGGATAGCAGCCCCCTGTAGAACTGTAGAACCACGACCAATCTGTTCCTACAGATTGGTCGTGGTTCTACAAGGCGTTGTGACGGCCCCAATCGAGTAGCCGGGGCGGTCGCCCGCCCCGGCTCTCACACCACCGCACATA
>CAYTWS010000177.1:0-4585 GCA_964442145.1 uncultured Ectothiorhodospiraceae bacterium
CGTAGTCGGGGCGCCGGTTCTGGTACTTGAGGTAGTAGGCGTGCTCCCAGACGTCGATGCCGAGGATGGGCGTGCCCGGGTCCTTGGCCACATCCTGCATCAGGGGGCTGTCCTGGTTGAGCGTGTCGGTGAGCTTGAGGTTGCCCGAGCCGTCGACGATCAGCCACGCCCAGCCCGAGCCGAAGCGCCCCAGCGCGGTGTTCTTGAAGGCCTCCTGGAAGGACGCGAAGTCGCCCCAGTTGCTCTTGATGGCGTCCGCCAGGGCGCCGCTGGGCTCGCCGCCGCCGTTGGGGCTCATGACCTGCCAGAACAAGGTGTGGTTGGCGTGACCGCCGCCGTTGTTGCGCACCGGTGTCTGGATGTCGCTGGGCAGCGCGCCGATATTGGCAATGAGCTCCTCGACCGGCTTGTCCGCGAGCTCGGGATGCTTCTCCAGCGCGGCGTTGAGCTTGGTCACGTAGGTGTTGTGGTGCTTGGAGTGGTGGATCTCCATGGTCGTCGCATCGATGTGCGGCTCGAGCGCGTCGTAGCCGTAGGGCAGCTCGGGGAGTTCGTGCGCCATCGGTAATCCCTCCTTCGTACGGGGTTGGGTCTTATCGCGTTCGACAATCGCGCGCAGAGCACATGAGGGCGGCTCGCGCGGAATTCAATGGGGCGCGTTGTCATGGATCGGGGCTACGCCTGCGACTGTCGCCCGGCGTGACGGCGCGCCAGCTCGGCGAACGCGGTCGCTGCGTTGCTCGGCGTGCGCCCGACGCGGCGCACCAAGCCCAATCGCCGCACCAGGTGCAGGTCGGGGCCGTCGAGCTCGGTCAGGCCGCTATCGATCATGGTGCGTGGCAGGGCCGACCACCCCAGGCCGACCGCGACCATCATCTTGATGGTCTCGAGGTAGTTGGTCTCCAACGTCACCCGTAGCGCCAGGCCGTGCGGGCGCACGGCCTCGGCCAGTATCCGGCGCGTGAACGTGTGCGGGTCCGGCAGTATCGCCGGGTGCTCGGCCAGATCGGCCAGGGTGACGCCGCACCGCTTCGCCAGCGGGTGCTCGGGCGCGGCCAGAAGGGCCAGCGGGTCGTGCCACAGGACCTCGGTGACCAGGGTATCGGCGGGGGCATCGGGCAATGTCACGACCGCTAGCTCGAGATCGCCGCGCTCGACCGCGAGGCAGGCTTGCTCCGAATCCATGAAATCGAGGTCCAGCTCAACGTCGGGGTAGTCCTGGGTGTAGGCGCGCAGGATGGGCGGCAGGCGGTGCAGACCGATGTGGTGGCTGGTGCCGACCTGGAGACGCCCCGCGACCCGGCCGCTGAGATCGGCGATGGCCTGGCGGCTGAGATCCACCTCCGCGAGCACGCGCCGGGCGTGCGGGCGCAACGCATCGCCGGCCTCGGTGGGCACGACGGCGCGGCCGATCCGATCGAACAGGCGCGCGCGCAGCTCGTCCTCGAGTGCGGCGATACGTTTGCTCACCGCGGGCTGGGTCAGGAATAGCTCGTCGGCGGCGCGCGAGAACGACCGGCCTCGGTAGACCGCCTCGAAGGCCTGCAGGGCGCTCACGTCCATGGACTATCAATTCCAGAATGGAATGGGTAATTATTAATACAATGAATTTGCTTCATGGAAGGATCAACCCCACACTAACTTCGGTAGCGAGACAACCGATCAACGGCGGAATGGCAGCTATGGCGGGCAAGACGCTCTACGACAAGATCTGGGATCAGCACGTCGTGCGCGAGCAAGGCGGCGGCGCGGCGCTTTTGTACATCGATCGGCACATGGTCCACGAGGTGACCTCGCCGCAGGCGTTCGAGGGCCTGCGTCTGGCGGCACGCCAGCCTTGGCGCACGTCGTCGGTGCTGGCCACGGCCGATCACAACGTGCCCACGGACAGCCATACGGGCCCGATCCAGGACCCGCTCGCGCGCACCCAGGTAGACACCCTCGAGCGTAATACGCGCGAGTACGGCATCCGTCTGTTCGGCATGGGCGATGCGCGCCAGGGGATCGTGCACGTCATCGGGCCGGAGCAGGGTGCGACCCTGCCCGGCATGACGATCGTGTGCGGCGACTCGCACACCGCGACCCATGGGGCGTTCGGCTCGCTGGCCTTCGGCATCGGCACCTCGGACGTCGAGCACGTGCTGGCGACGCAGTGCCTGGTCCAATACAAGGCCAACAACATGCGCGTGCGCGTCGAGGGCGATCTGCCGCCCGGCGTGACCGCCAAGGACGTCATGCTGGCGATCATCGGCCACATCGGCACCGCCGGCGGCACGGGCCACACCATCGAGTTCGCGGGCTCGGCCATCCGCCAGCTGTCCATGGAGGGGCGCATGACGATCTGCAACATGGCCATCGAGGCCGGCGCGCGCGCCGGCTTGATGGGGGTGGACGACCACACGATCGACTACATCGCGGGCCGGCCGTTCGCGCCCACCGGCGAGCATTGGGACCAGGCCGTGTCGGCGTGGCGCGAGCTGGTCACCGACGACGACGCCGTCTTCGACAGCGAGGTCGTGCTCGACGCCCGCGAGATCGAGCCGCAGGTCACCTGGGGCACCTCGCCCGAGATGGTGGCGCCGGTCGGCGGGGTCGTGCCGGACCCGGCTGAGGCGAGCGATCCCGTCCGCGCGCAGGGCATGCGCCGGGCGTTGGAATACCAGGGCCTGGAGCCGGGCACGCCGATGACGGCGATCCGGCCCGACAAGATCTTCATCGGCTCGTGCACCAATGCCCGAATCGAGGATTTGCGGGCCGCCGCCAAGGTCGTCGACGGCCAGCGTGTGGCCGATTCGATCAAGCTGGCGATGGTGGTGCCCGGCTCCGGCCTGGTGAAGCGCCAGGCCGAGCAAGAGGGGCTCGACGAGGTGTTCAAGGCGACCGGCTTCGAGTGGCGCGAGCCGGGCTGCTCGATGTGCTTGGGAATGAACACCGACCGCCTGTCGCCCGGTGAGCGCTGCGCCTCGACGTCGAACCGCAACTTCGAGGGCCGCCAGGGGCAGGGCGGCCGGACGCACTTGATGAGCCCCGCGATGGCCGCGGCCACCGCCGTGACGGGCCACTTGACCGACGTGCGCACGATGATGGAGGCGACGCACTGATGGAGCCATTTATCCGCCATACGGGGCGCGTGGCGCCATTGGACCAGTCCAATGTCGACACCGACGCGATCATCCCAAAACAGTATCTCAAGTCGGTGCAGCGCACCGGCTTCGGGCTCAATCTGTTCGACGACTGGCGCTACCTCGACCCGGGTGAGCCGGGCCAGGCCCCGTCCGAGCGTCGCGAGAACCCCGACTTCGTGCTCAATCAGGACCGCTTCCGGGGCGCCGAGATCCTGCTCGCGCGGGACAACTTCGGCTGCGGCTCGTCGCGCGAGCACGCCGTGTGGGCGATGACCGACTACGGCTTCAAGGCGGTGATCGCGCCCAGCTTCGCCGACATCTTCTACAACAACAGCTTCAAGAACGGCCTGCTGCCGGTGAAGCTGGATGCGGCGATCCTCGAACGCCTGTTCGAGGCCGCCTGGGCGCGTGACGAATACCGCCTCACGGTCGACCTCGAGCGCCAGGTCGTGGTCGAGCCCGAGGGCACCGAGCACGCCTTCGAGGTGGACCCGTTCCGCCGCGAGTGCCTGCTGCACGGCCTCGACGACATCGCCCTGACGCTCCAGCACGCCGACGCCATCCGCGCATACGAGGAACGCCGGGCGCGGGAAGCGCCGTGGTTGTTCGCAGGCTGAGCGTGACGCGGGCATAATATCGGGCTCGCCGGGCCCATCGCTTTGGCGGTGGGCCCGGCGTCGTTCGATCCACGGCCAATGTGAGGAGCAGGCCATGAGCCAACGCATCGCGATCCTGCCGGGCGACGGTGTCGGGCCCGAGATCGCGCAAGAGGCCGCCAAGCTCATCGACGCGCTGGCAGCCGAGTACGGCTACGGGTGGGCGCTCGAGTATGCCCCTATCGGCGGGGCGGCGGTCGACGCCGTCGGCTCACCGCTGCCCGACGACACGCTCGCGCTGGCGCGCTCGGCCGACGCCGTGCTGTTGGGCGCGGTCGGCGGCCCGCGCTGGGACAACGAGACACGCGAGCGCCGCCCCGAGACGGGCCTGCTGGCCATCCGGCGCGAGCTGGACCTCTTCGCCAATCTGCGCCCGGCCTATCTCGACCGCGAGCTCACCGCCGCCTCGACACTGCGCCCCGAGGTCGTCACCGATCTCGATCTGATGATCGTGCGCGAGCTCACCGGCGGCATCTACTTCGGTGAGCCCCGTGGGATCGAGGGTGAGGCCGGCGCGCGCCGCGGCTACAACACGCTCGTGTATACCGAGGCCGAGATCGAGCGCATCGCGCGCCGCGGCTTCGCCATCGCCCAGCGCCGGGGCGGGCGCTTGTGCTCGGTGGACAAGGCCAACGTGCTCGAGGTCTCGCAGCTTTGGCGCGAGGTGGTGACCGCGGTCCACGCCGACTACCCCGACGTCGAGCTCTCGCACATGTACGTCGACAATGCCGCGATGCAGCTGGTGCGCGAGCCCCACCAGTTCGACGTCATCGTCACCGGCAACATGTTCGGCGACATCCTGTC
>CAYTWS010000178.1:0-4570 GCA_964442145.1 uncultured Ectothiorhodospiraceae bacterium
ACGACCTGGCTGGCCACCCGGTCGCGTCGGCACAGCAGGAGTTCCCCCAGCACTACCCGCACGGCGGCTGGGTCGAGCACGACCCGGAGGACTTGTGGCAATCGACCGTCACCGTCGCCCGCCAGGCCCTCGAGCAGGCCGAGCGCGACGGCGGGCGCGCGGTGGCGCTGGGCATCACCAATCAGCGCGAGACCACGATCGTGTGGGACCGGCGCACCGGCGAGCCGATCCACAACGCCATCGTCTGGCAGGACCGCCGCACGACCGACTATTGCAGCGAGCTCCAGGCCGCGGGCCACGAGGAAGAGGTGACCGCGCGCAGCGGCCTGCTGCTCGACCCGTACTTCTCCGCGACCAAGCTGCGCTGGCTCCTCGACCACGTCGACGGCGCGCGCGCCCGCGCCGAGGCCGGCGAGCTCGCCTTCGGCACGGTCGACAGCTGGCTCATCTGGCGCCTCACGGGCGGGCGCGTCCACGCCACGGATGCGACCAACGCCGGCCGCACGATGCTGTTCAACATCCACGATCAGCGCTGGGACGACGAGCTGCTCAGCCTGTTCGACATCCCGCGCGCGCTGCTGCCGGAGGTGCGCGACTCGGCCGACGACTTCGGCACGGCCGAGTCGGCCCACCTCGGGCGCTCGCTACCGATCCGCGGGGTCGCCGGCGATCAGCACGCCGCCATCGTCGGCCAGAGCTGCTTTACACCGGGGACCGTCAAGAGCACCTACGGCACCGGCTGCTTCGCCCTGATGAACACGGGCAAAGCGCCCGTGAGATCGGACAACCGGCTACTGACGACCATGGCCTACCGGATCGGCGGCGAGCCCACCTATGCCCTGGAGGGCGCGATCTTCGTCGCGGGCGCCGCGGTCCAGTGGCTGCGCGACAACCTGGGCGTGCTCACCAGCGCCGCCGAGAGCGAGACCCAGGCACGCCGGGCGCGCCTCGACGATGGCGTCTATCTGGTGCCCGCATTCACCGGGCTCGGCGCGCCCTACTGGGCGCCGGAGGCGCGCGGGGCGCTCTTCGGTGTGACCCGCGACACCGGGCTGGCCGAGATCACGCGGGCGACGCTGGAGTCGGTCTGCTTCCAGACGCACGACCTCGTCGCGGCGATGTCGGCGGACAGCGGCTCCCCCCTGCGCCAGCTGCGCGTCGACGGCGGCATGGTCGTCAACGACTGGCTGCTCCAGCGCATGGCCGATCTCATCGGCGTGCCCGTGGAGCGCCCGCGCGAGACCGAGACCACCGCCTTGGGCGCGACCTACCTCGCCGGTCTCGGCCACGGCATCTGGCGCTCGCTGGACGACGTGCGTGGCCAATGGGCGCTGGACCGCCGCTTCGAGCCGTCGATCGCGGGGCACGAGCGCGAGCGCCTGGTCGCGGGGTGGCGGAACGCGCTGCAGCGGGTGCTGTCCTAGGGCCTGTTAACACTTCCCGCGATCGCCGCGGCTCATCGCGGTCCCGGCCCGTATCGATCCATTGCACGGATACGCTCCCGGGAGCCCCCGCATGGCCCGCTAACGGGGCTACAATCGGGCCGCCCCGGACCGCCCCGAGCTTGCGATGATCCAACTCCTGCAACACCCCGCCATCGCCCGCCTGATCGCCAGCATCGCGCTCGTGCTGGCGGTGCTGATCGCCCGTTTCGTGGTCGCACGCTGGATCGCCCGCGGCACCCATATCCTCAACGACGTCCAGCGCCGCCAGATGTTCTATCTGCGCAGCGCCGCTACGGGGGCCATCTTGGTGGGGCTCGTCATCATCTGGGCGAGCGCGCTGCAGAATCTCATCCTGTCGCTGACGGCGGTCACGCTGGCCGTGGTCATCGCCACCAAGGAGCTGCTCATGTGCTTGAGCGGTTTCCTGATGCGAACGACCAACCGCCTGTTCTCCGTCGGCGACTGGATCGAATGCGCCGGGGTGCGCGGTGAGGTCACCGACCACACCTTGATGTCGACGCGCATACTCGAGCTCGAATCGCCCGAGTACGGCTACGGCTATACGGGCCGGAGCCTGATCCTGCCGAATAGCACGTTCCTCACGCACGCGGTCTATACGTCGCCCCCCGCGCGCGACTACATCCACCACCGCTTCGCGATCACGCTCGAATTCCCCATCGACAGCGCGGCCGGGCTCGAGCATCTGCAAAAAGAGACCGAGCGCTTGTGCGCGCCCTATATCGCCGAAGGCCGGGAGCTCAACACCGCGACCGATCGACGCCTGGGCGTGGACGTCGCCGGGCCCGAGCCCTTCGTCAGCGTGACCACGACCGACATCGGCAAGATCCGCTACCTCATACTGCTGTTCTGCCCGATCGCGAAGGCCCCCGAGCTCGAGCGCCAGATCTCGTCGGAGTTCCTCCGCGCGGCCTATGCCGGCGAATTCCCATGCAAGCCCGGACAAGCCGACCCACTGCCGTCCGCCCCGACCTAGGATTTATACCGGATTCGGGTCTCATAACATCCTGTGGGCCGGATTCTTAGTCCGCCCCACCAGTGACTTGGGGACGTTGCACTGAAAAGCGGCCCGCGATGCGCGGGAGAGTCGGACGTTCCCTCAGGTATCTGAGCAAGGCCCGCTCGAGGCTCAGGATGTATTTGTAGGTCGCACTTCAGTGCGACAGATCAGGCAACCGCGCCCGCCTGGCTAAAGCCACTTCGACAGATCACATGCGCGCCAACAGGCTCCGGAGGCCGTCGGACTCGGCCGCAGTTAGCAACCGCAGGGGCGGTCGCGTCGATTACCGCGGCGAGCGCTCCTGACGGAGTTGGGCCGGCGTGGGCATCACTCCCACGGCATCGCCGGCAGCTTCTTCAAAAGGCCCACGAAACGCGCCCGGTCGAACTCGCGGCCGTGCTTCATGATCTCTTTGGTCTCGTCGGCGATCGCCGCGCCGATGAGACGGTAGGCGTCGTCGCGCGAATACCCCTGCTTCAAGAGACGGTCGAGGGCCTCGGCCGTCTCCGGTGGATCGCCGTCGGCCAATTGCGTATCGATCGCCTGGAAGATGGCCTTTCGCGCCTGCTCCGATTCGTCCTCGTTGTCGTGCATCACCACGCTCCGTTCGTCTCACCGAGTGCGCAACCGGCGTTGCTTCGGCTTCGTATGCTGATTCGCTCGGGCGCGAAACGATGATACCGCTTTTCTGCGGCGACACACGCGATCGTCGCCCCGGGCAACCGTCGCTCGCCCCATCGATGGCACGTCGGGGCCCGCGGCGGTCATCGCACGCGGGCTCGCGGGCTCGCGCCGAGTCACTTCGTCAGCGCGCTCCTGCCTCGCGGCCGGGCGCGCAACGCTGCTCGGCCTCGCCCGCGGGCGGCGGCTGACGGCGGTGCACTGGCCCCCTCACTATCCCTTCCTACCCGCCACCGGCTCCGCGATGGCATCCATATCGACGACATTCCATTTCATCCCTCTATTCCGGTAGATCCGCTTGTTCTTCGCCGGATAATCGCCCACGTCATGATCGAGGCGCTGCCCCACCACGATGCAGCGCAGGACCGACGAGCCCACGTTCCTTAACTTGTGCGGCTCTCCGCCTGCCGGATACCCCAGGAAATCGCCCTGCGCGACCCGACACACCGATTCCCCGATCGTCGCCTCCGCTTCCCCCTCGAGTATATAAACGCATTCGTCCTCGTGGTAATGCATGTGCAGCTCGGTCGAGTCGTGTCCCGGCTCGACCTCGATGATGTGAAACCCGAATCCGGTCAGCCCCGTTAGATCCCCGAGCGATTTGTTCACCCGTTTGGCATTGTCGTTGAGGAAGTGCGTCTTGCGTATCCCTTCGTACTGCGCGATCTCCTCCTTGGTCAGAATATATTTTTCCATTGCGCTACCCTCCTACACGGATCCCGAGCATCGACACCGTGGTTCGCCCCGGCCGGCGCTCCCGGGCATCCCGCCTTCTCTACATGCCGATTCGACGACGCCCGCCGCCCGTATCGGCACACGCCCAATAGCAGTCACCATCGCCACAGTGGCAAGCGTCATTCGGTATGGGCGCCCCGATGCGACGAGTCGGACCTCGCCGCACAGCCCGCTCATAAACCCGCACATCGTGCTTCGCCAATACCCTCGAGCCGGGCCTAGCGCTGCCCGACCTCGCGGCCCCATCGACGCTCGCGCGCTCGCGGCGCCGTTCCCGCGCCCCGGTGGCCTGGCGCCACACCCGAGACCACGTGCTGTAGCGGCCGGCGCGTTTGCCTTCTCGCCTCTTTCCCATGCCATCCGGTCACTCGAGGCGGAACTCGAACGTTCTCGCGAGGTCGCCCTCCACGTAGACCCGCATCACGTACTCGCCCGAGGGGTCGCCCTTGGCCACACCCCACCAGTTCGCGATCTCACCGTCGTCGGGGGCGACCGTGCGTTCCGTAATCGCGGTCGTGCGATCCTCACTGATCTCGATCGGCTCCCCTTGCTCTATGTTCCACTGCTCCGGCGCCTCCGGCAGGACGAACTCCTCCCGCCACGTCAGCTCCTCCCGATCCGTAGCCAACCGAATCCGCCACCCGTAGATCGCGCCCTCGGCGTCCGGGATCCGCTGCGTCTCGACGACGAC
>CAYTWS010000179.1:0-4567 GCA_964442145.1 uncultured Ectothiorhodospiraceae bacterium
ACGGCTGGGTGGCGCGAACGGTGAATATGATCACCGGGCCCTCGCGCACGGCGGACATCGAGCAAACCCTGCAGCTCGGTGCGCACGGGCCGCGAGCGCTGCACATCCTGCTGGTATCGGACGGTCAGGGCTGACGGCCTCCTAGGCTAATCCAGACCCACGGATGCGCGGGGGCGGGCCCTGAAAATCCCGAGGCTCGCGGGCAATATCACCCGATGGAGGACCCGGCACGATTGGCCTACGACAAGGGGGTATCTCATGGCCCGGAAACCGACCCGACATGTCCCGAGTGTAGGCGTCGCTGCAATGGCCCTGCTGGCCGCCGCGCCCGCGCTGGCGCACGACGTGGATGTGGCGAGCATCGCCCATCGCGGCGCCAAGGGCCACGCGCCGGAGGCGACGATGCCGGCCTACGCCCTGGCGCGCCAGATGAACGCCGACTGGCTGGAGCTCGACGCCCAGCTCACCGCCGACGGCAAGCTCGTCGCTTTCCACGACACCAAGGTCGATCGAACCACCGACGGCGAGGGCCCGCTCAACGACTACACCCTGGCCGAGCTCAAGGCGCTCGATGCCGGCTCCTGGTTCAATGAGCAGAATCCGAGCAAGGCCAAGCCCTATTTCGCCGGGCTCGAGGTGCCGACGCTGGACGAGCTCTTCCAGGCCCACGGTACGGGCGTGAACTACTATATCGAGACCAAGTCGCCGGAGGAGAATCCGGGCCTGGAGGAGGCGCTGGTCGACAAGCTCGAGGACTACGAGCTGGTCGAGTCCGACAGCGTCATCGTCCAGTCGTTCGAGCGGGACAGTCTGCTCGAGGTTCAAGAGCTAAACGACGACATCCCGCTCGTGCAGCTCATTTGGTACCACCCGAAGGGCTACGAGGAGGGCGCCGAGCTCAAGGAATGGAACGAGCTCACCGGCAATCCCGATGACGTCTCGGACGAGGCCATCGCGCAGATTGGCGACTATGCCATCGGGATCGGCACGAACCTGCACTACAAGGGCCGCCGCGTGATCGACGAGGCCTTCGTCCAATCCTTCCGTGACGCCGGGCTCGACGTCCACGTCTATACGATCAACGAGACCGATCGGATGGAGATGCTCATGGATTGGGGCGCCAACGGCATATTCACCAACTACCCGGACCGCTTGAATCGCCTGTTGCGCTGATGGGGGCGTGTCGCCTGTCGTTTGGGGCCCGGTTCGTTCGGCGGCCGAACCTACGAATGGATCTCGGCGTCGGCCCGTGTTTGTAGGTCGCGCTTCAGCGCGACAGGTGGGGGTGGTCGTACCTCGCTTGTTCGACTGAAGTCGAACCTACAAATGCATCTAGCCGGTTCCCCGTATTTTGTGGGCCGCGCTTCGGCGCGACGGGTGGGGTGTTTGCACCTAGCTCGTCCGAGATGGAGTCGAAGCGAGCACGGCATTTATGCTGGGCGAGGCCGCAACGCGCGTTGACCGGGCGCAACACCTCGTTACGGACTCGCCGGGATGCTTCGTATTCGCTCCTTGATCGCCGCTGAGGATTGACTCGCCAATTGCCCGAGGACGTTCGCCAAGTCCTCGCGCTCGGTCCGGGGCTCGTCGTCCGGGTAGGTGCCGTCCCAGTCGCCCCGCACGCGCGCGATGGTCAGCACGAGCTCGGCGCTGCGCCCGGTCGCACCCGGATCGGGGCGCAGGGAGGACTCGAGGTCGGCCGCCAGGGCCCCGCGGAAGGCGGTCTGGCCCTCGGGATAGATGGGGCCCGCGGCGTTGGGATCGAGACCGAAGCCGAAGTCCGCCGGGATGTCGTCCGGCGCCGGCCAATCGCGGGTGAGGCGCACTTGTGCGGCGGGCACGGTCACTGTGCCCGTGTCCTCGGCCGGCTGGACGTCGAGTCACTGGGTTCCGGCACATCCGGCTGGCCAGATCACGGCGGCCGCGATGACCGCGAGCGCGCGCGTGCTGCTCGATGCGTGTCATGCCACGGCCCCGGTCCCCCGCAAGAAATCCCGACCGAGATAGCATCCGCGCCAGAGCCGCGGCAAACCGAAGACGCCCGAAGGGAGGGGCCTGGCCGACGCCGCGACGCAATCTCCGCCGCGCCCCGTAGCCCCGGAATCCGGGCGACGATCGCGCCTTCGCCGTTCGAGCCATACGGCGGCGCGCGACGAGGCCCCGCACAAGCGCTACGATCGCTCGCACCGCCGTTGGCCAGCCGGGACGTCCGCGATGACCGAGCGCCGCATCCTCATCCTCTCCGCCGCGGCCGCGCTCGTGATGGCGCTGCTCGGCGCCGCCTTCGTCGTCGCCAGCCAGTCGCGCGTGATCCTGTTGGACGGTGTCTTCAACGCCGTCTACTTCGGCGCCGGCCTGGCCACGCTGCGTATCGAGCGGCTCCTGCGCGAGCCCGACAACGCGCGGTTCCCGTTCGGCCACGCCTATTTCGAATCCCTGGTCAACGCCGGCAAGGGGCTGCTCATCCTGGGGATCTCCGCGATTGCGCTTGGCGACGCGGTCGTCGCGCTGACCACCGGCGGCCAAGCGATCGCTACCGAGTTCGCCATTACCTATGCGGTGCTGGCGGTCGCCGTGTGTGGCCTCAGCGCCGCCGTGCTGCGCCGCGGTGCAAGACGCCTGGATAGCCCGCTGGTACGGGCCGACGCGAACAACTGGCTGCTCAACGCGGCCGTGTCCTGCGCCGTGCTCGCCGGCTTTTGCGCCGCGCCGCTTCTGACCGCCCTCGGGTGGTCGGCCGGCGTGGCGTACATCGACCCGTTGCTGGTGGCGGGGGTGGTGCTGGTGTTCCTCGGGGTGCCGGTGCGAATGGCGCGCCAATCCATTCTCGAGCTCCTCAACCGGGCGCCCGACGCGGCGCTCGAGCGCCGCGTCACCGAAGCGGTCGACGACGCCCTGGCGAGGCTGCCCGTGTGCGCGCGCTACGTGCGCATGGTGCGCCCCGGCCGGACGCTGTATGTATTGGTGCACGTCGTGCTGCCGCCGCGTTTCCCGCTCGACGGACTGGAGACCCTGGATACGGCGCGGTCGCGCCTGGACGCGACCGTCCGGCGCGTGCATTCGCCGTTGTTGCTCGATGCCGTGTTCACGGCCGACGCCCGCTGGGCCCTACCGAGCGCGGGGGCGCGGGCGCCGACCGAGAGCCCGCTGCCCGGCGAGCGCGCGTACTCGGGGACCTCGGACTGACAGCGAACGGGCGGCGTCGCGTGGCGGCGCCGCGTCCGTTGGATAGCGCGAGCCCCGTTCGCGCGCGACAGGGGATTTGCGCTCGGCTCGCGGGTCCGCCCGCCAGGGGCGAGGCTCGCCGGATCAGCCGAGCCAATCGGCTCACTGTGACACCCGCTCGCTGTGGCCCGGGTACTCGGATAGCGGCCTAGAGGACGTGACCCGCGAAGACGGGGATGACGCGACCGCCGACGCGGACGTCGATCGGCCCATGCGCATCCGCAGCGCCCTCGCGCACACGCGCCCGCAAGTGCAGCCGCGACGGACGCCCCATCTCGATGCCCTGCTCGACGCCGGCATCGACGCCCGCGCCGCCGTCGGCCACGTCGAGGCCGAGGCGGCGTGCGAGGCCGTCGTATCGCGCCAGGTAGGCGGCCAGGCAGCCGTTGGATGAGCCGGTGGCGGGGTCCTCGGGGACGCCGGCCCAGTCGGCGAACACGCGCGCGTGGAGGTCGGCGTCGCCGCCGACGGTCTCGCCGGTGACGATGAGCAGGTTGCAGCCGCCGACGACGTCGATGAGCTCGCGCTGATAGGCGTCGGCCTGGACGGCGGCGCGCTCGGCCGCGGCCAGCGAGCGCAGCGGCACGATCAGCGTGGGCAGCCCGGTGGAGACGAGCTCGATGGGGGCGTCGCCGAGGACCTCGCGGGTGTCGAGGCCGAGCACGCGTGCGGCGGCGTGCCGGTCGATCGCCGTTGCCGCGCGTCGGACGCCACCGGCTCCATCGCCGATGGCATCGCCGAAAGCGGGCTCGACCTGGCGCATCCAGTAGCGCTCCGCCCCGTCGCCGGCGCGCTCGACCCAGACCGGGACATCGCCCACGCCGAGCGAGAGCACGAGCTCGTCGGGGCGGTCGTCGCGGACGAATTCGCGGATGACGGCCGCGGTGCCGAGCGTGGGGTGGCCGGCGAACGGGATCTCCTCGGCCGGATCGAAGATCCGGATCGGGTAGCGACCGTCGTCGGGGCCGTCGTCGTCGACGAACGTCGCCTCGGAATAGTTCGTCTCCCGGGTGAGCGCCTGCATGGTATCGGTGTCGAGCCCGACCGCACCGTGGAAGACGGCGAGCTGGTTGCCCGTATAGCGCTCGCGGGCGAAGACATCGACGGTGTGGAATCGCCGCCCTGCCATGGTGCATCCCGATGCGTGACGCCAGCGCGCAATCGCTGCGCGAGCGCACGGTAGCACACAGCGGATGGCCCGACGGTGGCGAGCCAACGGCGGCCGTGGGGGGGCCGGGGGGGGGCGGGGCCCGGGAGGGCCCCCCCCCGGGGGGGGGGGCGGGGGCGGGGCGCCCCGGTGCAGGCGGCCGCGCTCACGCCTGCCTGTGATCAGGCCACGTGG
>CAYTWS010000180.1:0-4506 GCA_964442145.1 uncultured Ectothiorhodospiraceae bacterium
TGGTACCCCGATACCACCGTGTTCGGCACGACCCCGGTGCCGTTGCTCGAGGCCGGCTCGGGCCGCGATGTCGGTGCCCTGGGCGACCTCATGGACGCCGTCGCCGGCTATGAGGAGGCCGACGCCGGGGACGAAGGGGTACGCACCGCCATCGAGCAGGCCCGGCGCGCGCTCGGGGTGGCCCCCGGCTCGGTGACAGTGCCCTCGCTGTTGCTACACTTCCTCTCGCCCGGGTACTTCCCCGTGATGGGCCGTCGCGTCGTGCGCGCGCTCGACCGCGACCGCCGGGGCCTGGTGCCAACCGTCGATTTGTACGCGAGCTATGCCGCCGCCGTGCGCGAGCTGGGCTTGACTGAGCATACGCCTGGCGAGCCCGTCATCGGCGCCTTCGGCGGCGCCTCCGAGGCGGCGGCACTTCGGCTGCGCCGGGTCGATTGCACGCTCTGGAGCGTCGGCGGCGCCTGAGCGCGCGTCATACCCCACCGATGCGACCGCGACTCGCGCCCCGCGCCCCGGTGTGGCACGGCGCCTGTTCAGCGCTTGGCGCGCGACGCGCCCGATTCGTCGACCTCCTGGCCGGCGAGGTGGGCGAGCCCCTCGGGGTGCTCGATGCGGATCTGGCGCCGGTCGATCGTGACCAGCCCGTCGTCGGCGAGCTGATTGAGCAGGCGGCTCACGGTCTCGAGCGCCAAACCGAGGTAGTTGGCGATCTCGTCGCGTGACATGGGCAGGCGGAAGGCCGTGCCCGAGTGCCCGCTCTGGACCAGGCGGCGCGACAAGTCGTAGAGGAACAGCGCCAGACGATCGCGCGCCGCGCGGCGCCCGAGTGCGGCCAAGTGGACCTGGTCGTGTGCCATCTCACGGCTCATGATCCGGTGGAGCTGGCGCTGGAGCGAGGGGAGCTGCGACGCCGTGCGCTCGAGCGCGCTCATCGGCACGGCGCATACGCTGGTGCGCTCGAGCGCGAGCGCATCACAGCGATGGTGATCCGATGCCATCGCGTCGAGGCCCAAGACCTCGCCGGGCAAATGGAAGCCCATGATCTGGACGTCGGCGTCGCTGTCGTACTGCACCGTTTTCAGCGAGCCGCTGCGCACCACGAAGATCGCGCGGAACGGATCGTGGGTGTGGAACAGGTGCTGATTGCGCGCCAGAGGCGACGGGCGTTGGATGACCTCGTCGAGGCGATCGAGCTCGCTGAGATCAACCCCGGCCGGCAGGCACAGCGTGCGCAGGGAACAATCCGCGCACGAGCGCCGCAGTGCGTTGAGGTCGACGACCGGGGAATCGGTCTTCGAGCCCATAAGGTGTCCCCTCTCGCGTGTTCACCGGATCGGTGCGACCCGGTTTCGATGGTGTAACGGTCGGTGTTGCAGCTCAGTTCGTGAGCCGCGGCCGGATCAGCATGGGGCCACAGTACGCCACGAAGATCGCGAACGCAGCGCTCCATAGCAGCCCGGCCAGTGTCCATGCGCTGGTGCCCAGCCAAGGCCCCGTCAGTCGCGCCAGGGCCGCCAATTGCACGGCGACGAAGGCGCACGCGAGCACGCCGCCGGCGCGCAGTGCGCGCCCCGTATGACCCAACGTCGCCCGGCTCATCACGGCCAGGGTCATGGTGCCGGTCGCCCCGGCCAACAGCCCGTGTAGCGCGAGCGCCCCGCCCCAGCCCGAGACCAAGGGCGTCAGCGCATATACGGCGTAGCCCAGTACCAGCCAGCCGTAGCCGATGTGGAGCACGAACAGCAGCGGGTCGTGGGCGACGCGCGTGCCGCGCCAACCCCAAAGCCGCAGCGCGTGGGCGATAGCGGCTGCGCCGGCCAGTGGCGGGGCGGCCGGCGGCCATGCCGCGGCCGCCAGCAACACGGCCGTGCTGGCGCCGAGGGCGACCCAGTCGCGGGCATCGTCGTCGCGCGGGGCCGGCCCACGCCCCTCCTGGCGCAGCCGGTTGCGGGTGAACGCGGGCGTGATGCGCCCGCCGATGACGGCGATCAGCAGCGCGATCGCCAGCGTCGTGACCTCGAGCACGTGGCTGGCATCGAGCCCGCCGATGTACGCGCTCGCGTGCCAAGCCGCGTTGCCCGCCGCTATGGCGAGCACGGCCACTACGGGGAGCCATTGGCGCAAGCGTCCGGGCCAACCGATGCGGGCAGCGGCGATGGCCGCCACACCCGGCAGGAACGCGAGGTCGGCAAAGGCGCCCCAGCCTGCGGCGGCACCGTCCCAAAGGTCGACACGCGCGATCAGCCAGAGCGTGAGCAGGCCCGCCAATGGGGTACCGCTGACCGGTGGCGTGTTGGTCCAATTGGGCACGGCCGTGAGCAAGAAACCGGCGATCGCGGCGGCGACGAAGCCGAACAGCATCTCGTGGCCGTGCCAGGCGAACGGTCCCGTCGCTGGGGCGGCGCCGGCGCCCATGAGCACGGCGACGAGGCGTAGCATCGCCACCAGGGCGGCGACGCCGGCACACAGGAAGAAGGGGCGGAATGCGGCGCTGAGCAACAACGGTGTGGGCGTGTCTCGGGTGGTCATGGCACTTCCTCGGATTGACGCGTGTAGCATGGCGCCGGCTCTTGCCGGCGGCATTGACCCGCGTCAAGAGCGCACTGGCGCGCGCGCGGCTCGTGCCGCCACCAATGGCCGCATGGGAGATAGCGATGAGCAAGGGGTTGCATCCACGGCCGAGGCGGCGCGGCGATGCCGCGATCCAGGTGACACCGATCGCCACGCCTCAAGGGGCCCGCCTGGGCATCGATGTCGCCAACTCGGGCCGCAGAGCGCTGCACGCCCCGGTGGTCGACGTCCGCCCCGCGCCCCCCGGGATCCGAGCGGAGCACCTCGGTGCCGTCGTGGCCGCGCGTGCCGATGGCCAGGGGCGGATCGAGGGGCGCTTGGCCGCTGGCGAGTCGCGTGAGCTGGAGCTCGCCTGCCCGCTGCGACCGGGCCCGCTCTACGGGCGCGTGCTGGCGCTCGACCCCGACGACGACGAGCCCGTCTACGGTTTGCCGATCGAGACCCTGCTCTGGATCGAGGTGCGCTGGCACGAACGGGGCGTGCTCGGCTGGCGCCGCGCCCGGCGGCGCTTGGTGCGCGGCCGGTATGCCGACACCGCCGGCCCGTGACCGCCGAAGAGGGAGTGCACCAGGGGCTATCGCTTGTCCGATCTGTACCAGCCACATCGGGTGAGGCATCGTCGCGGGGAGGCGCCCCGGGCAAGGGAGGGCGATCATGGTCATCACCATCGAAGGCCGCTCGGTCGCGCGCGGTGCGGCGATCGTCCTGGCGGGCTATGTGATATGGATGGCACTGTCGCGCGGCCTGGGCCAGGTTCCCCTGCTGGCGGGAACGGCCGCGCTCGAGACACTGCTGTACCTTTTGGCGGGCGCGCTGGGAATGGCCGTGCCCATATGCGCGGGCCACCAGAGCGCGTACATGGTCGAGCACAACCCCAAGATCCACGCGATGCTCAGTGCCCTGGCCGGGGCCGTGTTGATTCTGGGCGTGATGTCGGCGTTCGTGCCCGACTACATGGGCGCGCGCGCCATCGCCTTTTGGCTGGGGTGGGCTGCCATGTTCGGCTGGCTCGGCGGTATCCTGCACGCGATCCAAGCGGGCGCCCGCTGACTCGGACCGCCGTCGCCCGGACGAATCCCCCGCTGCCGGCATCGAACTGAGACGCCGTGATCCGCACGCTTCGATCGACTCAGCCGCTGCTATGGTGCCGCCTGGGCACGGCCGTGGTGGCCGCCGTGTTGGCGTTGTTCGCGGCGCGCGGGGTGGCGGCGCCCGATGGCGAGGGGATGGCGGATCGGCTGCGCGCGTGCACGGCCTGTCACGGCGATGACGCCATCGAGATCGACGAGGGCTATGTGCCGCGCATCCAAGGCAAGCCGGCGGGGTATCTGTTCAATCAGCTCGTCAATTTCCGCGCCCACCGCCGCCGATATGCGGCGATGAACCGCATGGTCGCCCACCTGGACGAGCGTTATCTCGCGGCGATCGCCGACTATTTCGCCGCTCAGGAGCCGCCCTATCCCGAGCCGGCCGAGCCGCCGGCGCGCGAGGCCGTGCGCGAGCGCGGCGCCGAGCTGGTGCGCTCGGGCGATCCGGGGCGCGACATACCGGCCTGTCGGGCGTGCCATGGCGAGCGCCTGGCCGGCGTCCAACCCAACACCCCGGGTTTGATCGGGCTGCCGCGCCACTACATCGTGGGCCAGCTGGGCAACTGGCGCACGGGCCAGCGCCAGGCCGTCGCCCCCGACTGTATGGCCACGATCGCCGAGCGCATGAGTGAGCGCGACATCGAGGCGGTGGCGGCGTGGCTGGCGTCGCGCCCGCTGCCCGACGACACCCGGCCACGCGCCGAGCCCATCGCCGATCCCCCCCTGGACTGCGGCAGCGTGACCGCACCGGCGCCGTGACCATGGCGCGCGGGCGCGCGATGTTGCTGGCCGCGGCGGTCGTGGCCGTGGCGCTCGGCGCCGGCGCGCTCGCGTTCGTGGCGAGTGC
>CAYTWS010000181.1:0-4503 GCA_964442145.1 uncultured Ectothiorhodospiraceae bacterium
GCGTGCTCAACTGCCAGTCAGACTGACATTCTACATTATTTTGTAGACACCCTCTAATGCAAGTGAAAGGAAAGGCCAATCCGTCGCTGCCGTTGACGCTGCCGCTGACCACAGCGTTGCTTATCTCGGCGAGATTGGTGCTATCGGTGGCCGTCTGATCCGATGACGAGAACTCGCCGGTTAGTGTCGTGTCGTCAGTATCCTCGCCGGCGTCGGATCCCGTTGATCCGTCGTCGCTGGTCGCGCCGGCACTTCGGCCTTCGTCGCCACCGCCGGCGTTCGCGTCCTCGCCGTCGGTTTGCTCCTCTCCGCGGAAGAGATTGCCTGGCGGGGCCACGATGGCCTGGGGCGGCGTGTTGCCTCCAGGCACCTTGAAGTAGCGCCCGCCGGTGAATCGAGCCCGACCCGCCTCGTTCTCGACGGTGATCGCGTCGCCGATCACATGGCCGTAAAGCCCCTCGTCGACGTCGCCACCGCAGCTGTCGCCATCGCAGTAGTGCAAGGCATACTGGGTACCGCGGATACCGACGGTCGCCGTCGGTGTCTCCATACGGTATTCCTCGTTGGGATCGTTACCGATCGCGCCCGTGATCGTGCGCATTGCACCCTGGAACAGGCGCATGACGGCGCTTCCTCCGCCACCGCCGTCGCCACTGCCCGCACCATCGCCGCTGCTGTACTGCTCGACTTCGAAGCGCGTATTCCGGTCGAGTGACACCAGGGCGCCGTCGCTGAATCGGATT
Source organism: uncultured Ectothiorhodospiraceae bacterium (assembly GCA_964442145.1). Classification (GTDB taxonomy): domain Bacteria; phylum Pseudomonadota; class Gammaproteobacteria; order XJ16; family Halofilaceae; genus Halofilum. The sequence continues at coordinate 744 of CAYTWS010000181.1, forward strand.
TGGAGCCGGCCGCGGTTGGTCTTGATGACGTCGCCGGGGTAGATCGTCTCACCGCGCGATAGCGAGCGCGCGCTGTCTTCGCCGCTCTGCGCGATAACGGGTCCGGCGCTGCTCACAACACGGCCTGCACGCTCGGCGGCGAGGGCGGGCGTACCGGAGAGCGACAGTGCAGCGCTGACCGCAAGGGCCACTCGGGTCGGTTGCATCGGATTGGTCTGGGTCATGACATAGCCCTCAATAGAACGTGTATCGAGTCTCGAGCCCGACCACGGTCCGTTCGTAATCGTAGATGCCGATATTCGCGTTGTTGTCGGTATAGGAGAGATACGGGCCGAGCCGCCAGTTCACGCTCGGTTGCCAGTCGAGTGCGAGGTCGAGGCTGGCGTATTCCTCTTCGCGCTCCCGCGCGAACGGGAACGTATTCTCGGCGTATTCGCTGTCCCGAAAGCGCAGAGACCCGCGAAGCGTCCATTGCGAGGCTGGGTTCACGGCGGCGTTCGCACGCAACTCCCAAATGTCGCGCTGCGCCAAGGCTTCCGCGCGCTGCGACTCACCCTCGGCGGTCTCGTCGCCGACCAGCGCGCTGAGCCGGGCGCGCGGATTCCAGTCGACGGACCAGCTCTTGCTCAAACCGCCGCCGACCAAGCGCAGGCTCGAGTCGAGCACCTCGAGCTCGTCGTAGCGTAGGCGTGTCCAGCTGGCGGTCGCATGCGCACCGAGTTCGTCCGTGATTCGGTAGCGATAGCGGGCATCGACCGTACCTGTCCCCTGGTAAGCGTCGCCGCCGACATAGAGGCGCTGCCCCCGAAGGAAACTGGACACCCTGTGGGAACCCGTGATCCAGCGGAGCCCGACGCGAGCGCCTGCCCGAGTCGTATTGAAATCCGACTCTTCACCGTTGCGCTCGGCATCGCCGTTGATCCCCGCGAGGACATTGAGACCGGGCGATAGCGGGTGGCTGACCTCGATGTCGCCGTCGATGGCGCCAAAGGCTGCATCGACCGCGCTCGAGTCGTCGTCGAGCACGATCGTCCCCAATCCGGTATCGACGGAATCCGCGTCGGTCGCTCGATTGACGTTGTCATCGTGGCCCGCGCGCAGGCCCACATTGCCCGTAACGCGCGTCTCGTAGCGGTCGGCACGACGATTGATGGCTGCGAGATAGCGCTCGATCCGGTCAACGACGGCGGGCGGCGGTTCGTGCGATCGTACGATCTCGAATTGGCGCCGTGCCCGCAAGTTGTTGCCTTGAAGATAGAGGGCCCGGGCGTACTCGAGGCGCGCCCGATCGAAACCGGGGCGTGCGATCACTACGCGCTCGAGCGCGAATACCCCCTCAGCCAGATTGCCCGTTTCCACGGCGGCTATACCGTAGTACAGGTCGAACTGAGGCGCCCCCTGTCGCTCGTCCACATATTCGCTGGCTAGCTCGTAGGCGGCCTCCATGCGGCCCGTTTCGACCAGCTCGCGCAGTTGGTCAAGGGGTTCAGCCGCCAAAGCGGTCGCCGGCATGAGTACCATCGCAAGCGCCAACCGATAGATGCGCATTACAACCGATTCCCTATGATTGGGGTCGAGCCGAGCACCCCGGCCAGCTATGGCCCGGGCGCGTTTTCTGCAGGAGGGGGAAAGGAAGCTCAGCGGGGCGGGAGGCGACGGCCTGCGCCCTTGGTGGTTCCGCGCGATCGGCCCAGCACCGTGGCGCAGGGCGGCGCAAGGCCCACTGAGCCGTGTCAGCGCGAGTGTTGCCGTCGGCGCCAGGCGGATCGAGGTCGTTGGTTGTACGGGGGTAGCGCATCCGAGCACCCCGGCGCCTCGCTGCAAATCCTAAGGTACGCCCTCGTCGGCGATCTTGCCAACGCCATCGTGACCAGGTTGTGACGAACGTCACGCGCGCGTGCGAGCCGCACCACCCGGGATCATGGCAACGAGCGCACGGCTAGTGAGTGCGCAAGCGTCGCCGGGCATCCCGCTCAGGCGCTCGCGGCTGCGTCCGCGCTCGTCTCGACGTTCATCTGCTCCAGCGCCCGCAGCGCCACGATGGCGGTGGCGTAGTCGAGCCGTGCCAGGCGCTGCATGTCCGCCATCATCGCGTGCACGCGCTGGGTGTCGACGTCGTGCTCGGCGAGCCAGGCATCGAGCGCACCGTCGGCGTCGTGGTCGGGATAGGAGCGCAGCACCCGCACCGTCAGCGCCCGGTGCTGCTCGTAGAGCTGATCGCGCAGCGAGCCGCGGGCGTTGGCATGCCACATGCCGTCGACGGGCAAGCGCTCGATCTGGCCGCGCAGCCACTTGAGCCCGAAATGCTGGCCCAGCCGGGCGTAGATCCAGCCTACGTGCTCGACCTTGCGGCCCTCCTGGTTGGCCACGTCGACGATGTCGAGCGCCGGATACAGGGCATCGATGACGGCGACGTGCTGGGCCAGGCGCTTGGGCGCGCCGCGGGCCACCAGGTCGGCGATGGTCGCGTCCATATCGCCGCGCCAGGTGTCGACCTTGGACTGCTCCAGGTGCTCGATGAGCGCCTGGACGCCGGGGCGGAAGCGCTCGACCTGCTGGGCGATGTCGAGCGAGTGGCCCGGGCGATTGAGGATCCAGCGCGTGGCGTGGCGCAGCAGCTCCCATAGCCGCAGCAGCAGGTCGTACTGCACGTCGGCGGCGACCTTGTTGTCGAGCTGCTCGATCTGTTGCCACAGGCTGGGCGCGTCGAAGACCTCGCGGGCGATGGTGTAGGCACGCGCGACCTCGGGCGGCGTCGCGCTGGTGTCCTCCTCCATGCGCATGACGAAGGTCGCGCCCATACGGTTGATCACGTCGTTGGTGACCTGGGTCGCGATGATCTCGCGCCAGACGCGATGCTGGTTCATGTACTGGTGGTACTTCTCGCGCAGCGGCGTCGGGAAGTAGCGCGCCAGCTCCTGGGCCAGATAGGGATCCTCGGGCACGTTGGACTCGAGGAGCTCGGGATAGAGCTTGATCTTGGCGTAGGACAAAAGCACCGCCAGCTCGGGGCGCGTGAGCCCGATTTCCTTGGCGCGGCGCTCGTCCAGCGTCTCCTGGTCGGGCAGCTCCTCGAGCCTGCGCTCGAGCACGCCGCGGTGCTCGAGCCAGGAGATGAAGTGCGCCATCGTGCCGAGGCGCTTGACCCGGAACGACGACATCATCGAGATCGCCTGCGTCTGCAGGTAGTTGTTGCGCAGCACGAGGGCGGCGACCTCGTCGGTCATCGCCGCGAGCTGATCGCTGCGCGCCTTCTGCGTGAGCTCGCCCGCGTCCACGGCGGCGTTCAACAGGATCTTGATGTTGACCTCATGGTCGGAGCAGTCGACACCGCCGGAGTTGTCGATGAAGTCGCTGTTGATATAGCCGCCGTTGAGGGCGAACTCGACGCGCCCGGCACGCGTGCAGCCGAGATTGGCGCCCTCGCCAACGACACGGCAGCCGAGCTCGTTGGCGTTGATGCGCACGAGGCGGTTGCCCCGGTCGCCGACGGCGTCGTCGGGCTCGTCGCTGCCCTTGAAATAGGTGCCGATGCCGCCGAGCCAGAACAGATCCACGTTGGCGCGCAAGATTGCGCGGATGACCTCATAAGGGGCGAGCTCCTCGGCGTCGATGCCGAGCGCTTGTCGGGCCTCCTTCGGCAGCTTGATGCTCTTGGCGCTGCGCTGCCAGACACCGCCGCCCTTGGAGATCTTGGACGTGTCGTACTGGCCCCAGCCGCCGACCTTCTTGAACAGGCGCTGGCGCTCCTTGTACGCGG
>CAYTWS010000182.1:0-4484 GCA_964442145.1 uncultured Ectothiorhodospiraceae bacterium
CGCCCGACAACGTCGTCCTCTATGCCACGTCGAACCGGCGCCATCTGATGCCCGAATCGATGGCGGACAACCGCCAGGCGCGCGCCGTCGACGGCGAGATCCACCCGGGCGAGGCGGTGGACGAGAAGGTCTCGCTGTCGGAGCGCTTCGGGCTTTGGCTGTCGTTCTATCCCTTCAGCGAGGACGAGTACTTGGCGATCGTCGAGGGCTGGCTGCAACGCCTCGACCCGGCGCGCCAATGGGCCCTCGAGCGCGGCGGCCGCAGCGGCCGCATCGCCCGCCAATTCGCGCTGGACTGGGTGGGGCGGCAACGCTTATAGCTGGCATTTGCGTTCGTCGATTGCTTCGACGCCGTGCGTTTCGGAGCACGCCAAGACGCCAAGCACGCCAAGATTCAGAAGTCCCGAGCCTTATGTCTCTGCGGGCCCTTCAATCGACTCCCGTCTTTATTGTGAACCGGGGCGCTGTATAACGGGCTCGCGCCGCGAACGTCGAACGCCTGTCATCCTTTTCTCTTATATCCTTGGCGTGCTTGGCGTCTTGGCGAGCATTCAGCGCTCGTCGGTGAACCGGATCGTGCCGTAGTGGGCCTCGGCACGGTCGTCGGTGTCGCGCACGAGCAGGCGCTCGAGCAGATAGGGATCGTCGAAGTGGCGGCGGCCGATGAAGGCGATCGCATGCGTGCCCCACTGGCGCATGGCCCCGGCGCTGGGTACGCCCAAGGGCCACAGGAACAAGCGCTCGCTGCGGGCACTCGACGGGATGAGGCCGTCCTCGGCGAACGCGCTGGCGCGCCCGCCGTCGGGTAGCGCTAGTGAGCGCAGCCGCTGGAGCTGTAGCGGTGCCAGGCGCTCGCCGCCCGCGGGGCGCTCGACCGTGTCCAGGCCGGCGAGGTAGTGCGTACCGGGCTCGAGGCCGACGATCATGCGTTCGTCGTCGGCGAGCGCTGGCGGCTCGGCCGGGCTGGCGACGGGCTCGGCGTCGTCCCGGACGTCGGCGACCGACCAGCCCTCGGTCGGGAACAGCGTGTAGTAGCAGCCGCACGGATGGATGCTGTCGTAGGCGATGGGCTCGCCGTCGGTGCCCAGTGTGACCCGCCAGAGGATACCGTCGAGGTGGCCCGCGTAGATATCGAACCAGCCGTCCGCCGGGCGCTCGGGGAACCACAGCTGGTAGGTGAGCTGGAGCAGGACCTCGCCGCCCATGCGCGTCCACGACAGGCGCCGGTATTCGACCGGCTTGTCGGTGCGCACCGTCGGACGCCCCTGCCCGTCGAGCGTGAGTGCGCCGGGGCGGTCGGCATCGGAGGCGGTCGTGACGGCCCACTGGGGCGCGTGTGCGGCCAGAAGCTGCGCGCGCGTGCCTGCGTCGGGCGCAGGAATACCCAGGCCATCGCGCGCCATCTCGCGTGCCAGGCGCGCGGGTTCGCGCGGCATCTCGACCGGTGTGGCATAGCGCCGCAGATCGGGGGTGTCGGTCACGGCCGACTCGAATGCCTCGGCGCGCTCGGCCTGGTAGGCCTCGACCCGCGGGCGGGCGACGCGCCAGGAGATGGGATAGAAGCCGAGCACGCGCTGCCAGGTATTGTAGGCGTCGGGGGCGGTGGCCGCGCTGCGCAAGCGCTCGCGCGCATCGGGATTACCGAGCGCCTCGTTGCGAAGCGGCGCGCGGCAGGCGGACAGGCCCTCGGCCAGCCCGGCGGGCAGGTCGTGGCGTGCAGCGGCGGGGGCCCATTGCCCGCGCAGGCGCGCGCGTGTGTCTTGGCTCAGGTTGGCGAGCTCGTGGCGGCGCGCGCTTTGATCGGCGGCGGCGAGGCGGTCGACCCAAGCGGCGAATCGGTCACGATCGTCGACCTCGTCGCGGAACGACGCCAGCGGCCGTGTCACGCGGAGCCAGGGGAAACCGTCGATGCGGGCGGCGCCCGCGTCGCGCACATCGGCGGCGTCGACGGCCGTGTCGACGCGGTCGAACAGAGCGCCACATGCCTGCGCGGAGGAGTCGGCCGAGGACAGGGGCTGACTCGGGGTGACACCGCAACCGGCGAGCGCCACGATCGCCCCCGCCACACCCACGCGCTGCGCGATCGCCCGCGCCCAGGGGCGCGCCGAGCGGCACGTGTTGGCAGCGGCGGAGGCGATCGAGCGTGACCGTGCCGTAGGGGGACGCATAGCGAGCCGGGCGCGGCTAGGAGGCCGTCCGAGGGACCTGTGCCGTAGCGAGCGCGTCCCACGGTGAGCGATCGCAAAAGATGCCGCTGTGGGGCACGCCCAGTCCGTTCCGGGCTCCGCGGACGGCCCCTAGGCCTCGCCGCCGACCTCGCCCCACTCGGCGGGCGTATAGGCGCGGATGCTCAACGCGTGGATCGCGCCCGATTTGATATGGGGATCGAGCGCGGCGTAGACCATGCGGTGCTTGGCCAAGAGGTTCTTGCCCTCGAAGGCGTCGCTGATGACGGTGGCCTCGTATTTGCCGCTCTCGCCGATCACGTTGGCTTGGGCGCCCGGGATGTGCTCCTCGATCAGGCGCGCGAATTCGTCGGTGTCGGCCATGCAGCCTCCGCCGGTTGGTGTGCGCCTATTGTAGCGTTGCTTCGTCGTCGACCGAACCGTCGTCGGGCGCCGCCGATAGCTCGACGTGCTCGACACCGACGTAGTCCTCGATCAGCGCCATGATCTCGGCGATGTGGCCCTGGATGCGGTCGGAGACGAGCAGCGTGCGGTCGACGCCCTCGGTCCAGCCGTAGATCGAGTGGGTGAGCTCATCAGCGGTGCGCACGTGGTGCTCGATGTCGTGGATGAGCTTGCGGAACTCCGACGGGGTGGGCTGGACCCCGAGCTCGCGGAACAGCGCCCCCAGCGCCTCCATCATGGGGCCGGCCTCGGGCGCCAGGGCGAAGTCCTCGGGTTTGTAGTCCGCCTCGCCCACGCTGGCGCGCGGCACCCAAGCGGAGAAGCTCACCTTCTGGAGCGAGTGATAGATCGCCTCCTCCGAGATCAACAAGACCAGCAGGTTGTTCGGGTTCGCCGTGAACACGCCCTCGCGGTATTCCCACTCGCAGTCGACGATGAAGCGGTACAGGCGCAGGTGCTCACGGAAGTCGGCCGCCTGGAGCTGGTCGAGCACGAGCACCGTCTTGTCGCCCTCGGAGTGGGCACAAGCGTCGATCATGGCGCGCTCGAAGGCGGGGATGGGCGGCTCCTCGCGGCCCTCCTCGTCCTTCGACGGCGGCGGGATGACCTTGGGCGGCGGCGTGTTGACCTCGGTGAAGTCGTGATAGATGCGCTGCGGGTACTCGAGCGCGTGCGCTAGCGCCATGGCGAAGGCGGTCTTGCGCCGGCCCGAGTCGCCCTCGACGTTGAGCGTGGGGATCTGGCGGTTGGGCTGTGCCAGCGCGCAGCGCACGTGATAGGCATAGTCAATGTTCGACTCGAAGCCGTACTCCGCCATTTTCTCGCGCAGCGCCTGCATGATCGGTGTCGTCGTGCTCCCGTGCCCGTTTGGGCCTCAGTCTAACGCGAGCCGCATACAGCGGCGCCAATCCGTCAGTCGAGCGCGTCAGGCCCCGCGAAAGCGCATCGACAGATCGAGCGAGCGGACGTGCTTGGTCAACGCGCCGACCGAGATGGCGTCGACCCCTGTGGCGGCCATCGCGGCGATGCCATCGAGGTCGACGCCGCCGGAGGCCTCGAGGCGGGCGCGCCCGGCGTTTCGCTCGACCGCGGCCGCGAGCTCGTCCACTGCGAAGTTGTCCAGCAGGAGCCGGTCGGCGCCGGCGGTGAGTGCCTCGTCCACCTGCTCGAGGGTTTCGACCTCGACAGTGAGGTCAACGTCGGGATGCTGCGCCCGGGTCGCGGCGACTGCCTGGGCGATGCCGCCAGCGGCGTGGATGTGGTTCTCCTTGATCATGGCGGCATCGAACAGCCCCATGCGGTGGTTGCTTCCGCCTCCCATGCGCACCGCGTACTTCTGCGCCGCGCGCAGCCCGGGTATCGTCTTGCGCGTGTCGAGGATCACCGTCGCCGCGTCGGCGACCGCACACCAGACCAAGGAAGTTGAGGGCCGTGCGCTCGCCCGTGTACAGGGCTGCCGCCGGTCCGCTGAGCTCGCAGAGCTCGCGCCCGGGTGCGAGCTCGCTGCCTTCGTCGAGCCACCAGTCGATGCGCACATGTGCATCGAGGTGAGCGAAGACCTCGTCGAACCATGGGCGCCCCGCGATGACACCGCCCTCGCGCGCGATGACCACTGCGCGCTCCGCTCGCTGGCACGCGATGGCACAGGCGCTGAGATCGCCCGCCCCGACGTCCTCGGCAAGCGCGCGGTCGACGTCGGCGGTCACCGTGTCGGGCCGCGGGGCTCCCCCACCTCGTTGCTCTAGCGGTGCCGCGATGGTTACCCCTGCGCTGCCGCGTGGGCCCGACGAGTCTCCATTATCGCCCAATCGGCCCCTCGCGGGCGAGTGCCCTTTGGCCCTCTAGCCGGATAGA
>CAYTWS010000183.1:0-4458 GCA_964442145.1 uncultured Ectothiorhodospiraceae bacterium
TGTCGGCCGGTGCCGAGTTCCTGGTCATCGTCTGCGGCGACGTGATGACGATGCCGGGGCTGCCGCGCGTGCCCGCGGCCGCCCACATCCGGCTGGGCTCGGACGGCAACGTCGAGGGGTTGTTCTAGTGGCCTAGCGGCGACTGCTAAAGCCCGTCGGTGCCAAAAGGGGTGCCTCGGCCGGGGCACCCCTTTTTTCGATAGCGCGCTCATAGCGGCCGCGGCATGTACCCGCGCGCGGTATTACCCGGGGCCGAGGCTTCACTCGGATACGTTGCCGGGCGCGACCTTGCGCACGGTGAACGTGACGGTCATGTCGTCATAGCCGTTGAACAGTAGGTCGATGTCGACGGTGTCCCCTGGCTCCAAGGGGCCGCTCTCGACCGACATGAGCAAGTGGCGGCCGCCACGCCGGAAGACCATGGTCTCGCCGGGGGCCACCCGCTGTGGCATTTCCAGCTCTTCCATGAGCACGGCGTCGCCGTCGGGGGCCTGGTGGAAATCGACACTGGCGAAGAACGAGCTTCGGGCCCCGGCGATCTCGATGACATCGGCGCCGGTGTTGGTGATGCGGAAGAATCCGGCCCGCGGGATCTGACCGATCGCCGGGACCCACATCACCGTGGCGTCCTCGATCCGCACAGGGGCCTTGGCCGCACTCGCCCCGGTGGCGACGAGGGCGCATAGGATCGCAATGACGATGCGCATGGTCCCTCCCGAGGGGGTATGGCCCCGCGCCCCGGTGATGGGCGCCATCCAGCGCCGATCCGTGGGCGGATGCGCGGCGGTCCCCGAAAGCCGGTACCGGTCACACCTCGATGATGGTGCATATGCGCGGATTACGCACCCCGCGCGGGTGGCGCCGAGGTGGTGCTAGGCGTAGAGACCCTCTGGTGCTACGAGGCCGCGGGCTCGGCGGGCTCGATGAAGGCAGCGCGTACGCGACCGGCCATGTACACCGAGCCCGTGGCGAGCACCAGGGTCTCGCCGGGGCGATCGGCCGCGGCCGCCCCGATGGCGCGGTCGCAATCGGGGAGCGCGACCACGGGGGCATCGCCCCCCGCCGAGCGCACGAGGTCGGCGAGGCGATGGGCGTCGAGCGAGTAGTCCGGGTCGGCCTGGGTCGTGGTGACCGAATCGATCCAGGGCATCAGCGGTCGCAGCAAGGCGGTTGGGTCCTTACTCGTCGATACCGACAGCAGCAGGTGCAGCCGCGGCGGGGCGAGCTCGCCCAAGCTCGCCGCCAAGGCCTCCGCGGAGGCGACCGTGTGGGCGCCGTCGACGACGACCCAAGGCACTCGGGCGAGCGTCTCACAGCGCCCGGGCAGGGCGGTCTCACCGAGTGCGCGGGCCGCCCTCTGCAGCCCCTCGGCCGAGGTGAGCCCGAGCCGGGCGACGATCGCGAGCGCCATCGCCGCATTCGCGCCGTTGTGCTGACCGGGCGTCTCCAGGCGCGTGTGGACGTGCCAGCCGGGCCCAGCCGCGCTCAGCCGGTCGCCATCCCGGCGCCACAGCGCGCCGCCTTCGGTCGGTGTGGCACGCACGGCACTTGGCGTGGCGCGCACCGGGATATGCTCGGCGCCGCGGGCACGCGCGACCTCGGCGACGATCGCCGCGGGACCGTCCGGCAGCGGTGGCGTGAAGATGGGGATCCCCGGCTCGATGATGCCCGCCTTCTCTCGGGCAATCGCCTCGATGGTGGCCCCTAAGCGCTCGGTGTGCTCGAGCTCGACGGCGGTCAGGGCGGCGACGGTGGGCGTGACGATATTGGTCGCATCGGCGCGCCCGCCCACGCCCGCTTCCAGGATCACCCAGTCGACACCGCGCTCGGCGGCCAGCCACAACGCGGCCACCGTCAACGCCTCGAAGAAGCCGGGCACGACACCGCTTTCGTCGGCGGCCCCGCGCACCGCCTCGAGCGCGGTCAGGGCGTCGGCGGGATCGACCTCGGCCCCGTCGACGCGTATGCGCTCGGTCCAATGGACGAGGTGGGGTGAGGTGAACGCCAGCGTCGACTGGCCGAGTCGGCGCAGCAAGGCCTCCACATAGAGTGCCGTCGAGCCCTTTCCCTTCGAGCCCGCCAAATGGATGATCCGAAGACCGTGGTGCGGATCACCGAGTGCACCCAGCAGGGTGCGCACCGGCGCCAGCGGATCGCTGCCCCGATGGGCGTGGGCGGTGACGCTACGCGGCAGCGTCGCCAGCCACTGCCAACCTCGGTCTCTTGCGCGCTGCTCACCGCTCACAAGCCCGTCCCCGCACCAGGCAGTTAGGCCTGGGGCACGTCGATGCCGTTTTGGCGGCAGGTGGCCTCGACGGCGTTGTTGAGCAGGCAGGCGATGGTCATCGGGCCCACGCCTCCCGGCACCGGCGTCATCGCACCCGCCTTGGGCTCGACCGAGGCCCGGTCCACGTCGCCGACGAGCTTGGTCTTGCCATCGTCGCCCTCGATGCGATTGATGCCGACGTCGATGACGGTCGCGCCCTCCTTGATCCAGTCACCGGTGACCATCTCCCGGCGGCCCACGGCGGCGACCACGATATCGGCCCGACGGGCCTCCGCTAGCAGATCTCGAGTCCGCGAATGAGCGATCTCGACGGTGCAATTCTCGCGCAGCAGTAGCGCGGCCATCGGCTTGCCGACGATGTTGGAGCGCCCGACGATGACTGCGTGCAGGCCCGTCATATCGCCCAATTGGTGCTTGAGCAACATCTGACAGCCCAGCGGCGTGCAGGGTACCGCGCCCGCTAGCCCCGTCCACAATCGGCCGACGTTGACGGTGTGGAAGCCATCGACGTCCTTGTCCGCGTTGATCGTGTCGAGCACCTTGTCCGAATCGATGTGATCGGGCAGGGGGAGCTGGACGAGGATGCCGTTGACCTTGGGATCGTTGTTGAGCTGGTCGACGAGATCGAGCAGCTCTTGCTCGCTGATGGTGGCGTCGCGGCGGTACTCGTAGGACGCCATGCCCGCTTCGACGGTCTTTTTGCCCTTGTTGCGGACGTAGACCTCGCTGGCGGGGTTCTCGCCCACGAGCACCACGGCCAGCCCGGGTGTGATGCCGTGTTGGGATTGGAGCTGGGCGACCTGGCGGCCAACCCGTTCGCGCACGCTGGCGGCGAACGCCTTGCCATCGATGATCTCGGCCATCGTGATGCCTCCTCGCGTCGAGCGGAAAAGCGGAAAGTGGGTCTCTGGGACCAAACCACCAAGGATACGCGGCCATCGGGGAGCTGCTTGTTCGCGCGCGACCCGCACGTTGTCCGCCCCGACGCCCACTCGAGGGTGGTTGGGGCGAGGAGCATGGCCCGACGACGCAAAGCCGGTCCCCGGTTGAGCCGGTCGGTCACGCATTACACAACGTGAGGCATTCGATGCGGCCCAATGCCGTGGCCGCGAACGCGCTCGTCCCGGGTGGGGCGGGCGAGCCGGCCAATCCACGTATAGGGGGTGTCTGTGGCAAGAATCTGCGCTACCCTACGTTGCGCTGCGATCCTGTCGGGAGATCTATGGCTTGACGGGATGGGCGGTGGGCTTAGTAGGCTCCGGTAGGCTGGAGCCGATGCAGCCGCCTTATGCGGTTGCGGTGGGCCGCGGCCGGAGGCGCCGCGGGTCTTCTCAGCCTGTCCGCCCATGCGGCGACCTCAAACAACGGAGGGGCTATGACGGACGCACAATCGTATCTACAGAAGCATACCAATCCGCCCGTATTTCTCATCTCTCTTGCTCTCGTCGTCGTCTTCGTGCTGTGGGGCATCGTCGCCCCTGGCAACTTGGGCGACGTGGCGACGGCCATCAAAGATGACTTCATCGGGCGCTATCTCGGCTGGTGGTACCTCGCGGCCGTATTCGGCTTTCTGGTCTTCACCATTATCGTGCTGTTCAGCCCGTATGGCCGGCTGAAGCTCGGTAAGGACCACGAGACGCCCGAATGGAAGACCTGGTCTTGGTTCTCCATGCTGTTCACGGCCGGCATGGGTATCGGTCTCGTGTTCTTCGGCGTCATGGAGCCGGTGTGGCACTACATGGGCCCGCCGGGTGGCGAAGTCGAGGCCCGCACGGGCGAAGCCGCGGTGCTGGCGATGCACACGACCTACTTCCACTGGGGCTTCCACCCGTGGGCGGTCTACATCATCCTCGGCATGTCGATGGGCTATTTCTGCTTCCGCCACGACCTGCCGCTGCGCCCGGCGTCGGCTTTCTATCCGCTGATCGGCCGTGGTATCTACGGCTGGGTGGGCAACCTCATCGACATCCTGGCGGTGTTCGGAACGCTGTTCGGGCTGGCGACCTCGCTGGGGCTGGGCTCGACCCAGATCGCGGCCGGGTTGAGCAACGTGTTCGGTACACCGAACAACGTCACGATGCAGGTCATCGTGAGCGCCGTCGTAACCGCTGCCGCGGTGACCTCGGTGATGCTCGGCCTGGACGGCGGCATCCGCCGGCTGTCGGTGTGGA
>CAYTWS010000184.1:0-4441 GCA_964442145.1 uncultured Ectothiorhodospiraceae bacterium
CCCGGCCAACCCACCTCGTCCCTCCATCGCCGCACAGCGACCTGCTCCACACGCGGAGCCCCGACGCTCGCCCGCCGCGTCGCCGAGGTGGCGGGCGCCGGCGACGCGGGCCTACCGGTGTGGAGGGGCGTCAGGCCGGTCAGCGTGGGCCCGCATGGGCGTGAGCCCATGCGGGCGGTGCGCTGTCGAGGCATTTGGTGTCGATTTTGCGTTCATTTCGTGGTTCCTCATGAACCTGCCTCGGGCATCGGCCCCACCAGCGTCGCGGGATCGAGTCGCCGGTCGAACAGGTTCATGCGCCAGTCGAGATGCGGTCCCGTGGCGCGCCCGCTGGCACCGACCTCGCCGATGACATCGCCTTGCTCGACACGCTCGCCGCGCTCGACCGTGATGCGCTGGAGATGGAGGAAGGCCGAGGAGAGCCCGTGGCCGTGGTCGAGGATGAGCGTGCCCCCGGAGAAGTACATGGCGTCGTCGGCGAGCGTGACGCGCCCCGGGGCGGGGGCGCGCACGGGTGTGCCGGCCGGGGCGGCGATGTCGATGCCGTAGTGCGGGCGCCCGGGCTCGCCGTTGTAGACGCGTTGGCTGCCGTAGACACCCGTGATCGGGCCCCGAAGCGGCCATTGGAAATCGGCGCGGAAATCGGTGCGCGGATCGTCGCGCAGGCGCGCCTGACGCGTGCGCCGGATCTCCTCTCGGATGCGCTCCATGGCCGACTCGGGCGGGTCGACCGTCTCCGGCGGCACCCCGTCGACGCGCTGGATGTCGTAGTCGCGCTCGGCGATCGTGAGCTCGCGCTCGATGCGGGGCCCGTCGGGGAGCTCGACCGCGAGGCGCTGGCCGGTCGCGGCGTCGCGGCCGAAGCCGATCAGGAACACGCCCTCGGACGAGACCCGCAGCGTGCGGTCGTCGAAGCGCACGCGGGCGTCCGGATCGGTGTGACCGACCACCAGGTGGCCCTGGGCGAGCTCGCCCTCGAGCCGTAGTGGGCCCTCGTCGGCGGGCGCCGCAGCAGCCACTACGAGGCCCGCCAGCGCGAGCAGGGCAGCCAGCGATCGGGGCGACATGGGCGCCTCAGCGGGCAAAGCCGACACGCCGGCCCGGGATGGCGCCGGTGAGCGCGCCGTCCTGCCAGACCAGCTCGCCCGAGACGATGGTGGCGGCCACACGCCCGTGCAGGCGCCGGCCGGCGAACGGCGTCCAGCCGCACTTGGCGAGCGCCCGCGCATCGGCGACGTCGGTGGGCCGGCTCGGATCGGCCAGCACCAGGTCGGCCCAATAGCCCTCGCGGATGAAGCCGCGCTCGGCGACGTCGAACAAGCGGGCGACGTTGTGGCTGGACTTCTCGACGACTTGCTCGATGGTGAGCTCGCCCTGGTGCACGAGATCGAGCAGCGCGGGGAGCTGGTCCTGCACCAAGGGCAGGCCCGCCGGGGCCTGCATGTAAGGCGCTTGTTTCTCCGCGAGCGTGTGCGGCGCGTGGTCGGTCGCTAGCACATCGATGCGATCCTGGCGCAGGGCCTCGCGCAGGGCCGCGCGGTCGGTGGACGTCTTGATCGCCGGGTTGCACTTGATGCGATTGCCCAGCTGGGCATAGTCGCGGTCGTCGAACGACAGATGGTGGATGCAGGCCTCGCTGGTGATCCGTTTGCCGTCGATGGGGCCGGTCTCGAAGAGCTCGAGCTCGCGCGCGGTCGACAGATGGAGCACGTGCAGGCGCGTGCCGTGGCGCCGGGCGAGCTCGACCGCCGTCGAGCTCGAGCGCCAGCAGGCCTCGGTGTCGCGGATCACCGGATGGTGCTCGGGGCCGATCGCGTCGCCGAGGCGCTCGCGCAAGGCACGCTCGTTGGCCTCGATCGTGGGGGTGTGCTCGCAGTGGGTGAGCACGGGGAGCTCGGCGCGGCCGAAGATGCGCTCCAGGGTCTCGGGGTCGTCGACGAGCATGTTGCCCGTGGAGGCCCCCATGAAGACCTTGATGCCGGGCGTCGCCGTGGGATGGAGGTGGTCGAGCTCGTCGGCGTTGTCGTTGGTCGCACCGAAGAAGAAGCCGTAATTGGCCCGGGCGCGGCCGGCGGCGCGCGCGTACTTGTCCGCCAGTGCCGCCGCCGAGGTCGTCGGCGGCTTGGTGTTGGGCATCTCGAAGAAGCTCGTGATGCCGCCGGCGACCGCTGCGGCGGACTCGGTAGCGATATCGGCCTTGTGCTCGAGCCCGGGCTCGCGGAAATGGACCTGATCGTCGATCAAGCCGGGGAGCAGCCAGCGTCCCTCGGCCTCGATGACGGTCTCGCCGGCATCGCCCGCGAGGCCCGCCGCAACCGTGTCGATGCGTCCATCGCGCACGCGGACGTCGCCGTCATCGATCCGCCCCTCGTTGACGATGCGCGCGTTTTTGATCAGCAGGCCGGGCATCCGGTCCCCCGTCGATGTGCGAACCGCGAGTATACGACGCGCGCGGCGCACGCGGCATCCCAGTGTGCTCGCCCGTCCGATTCGTCGTTTGGACCCGAGGGCACCCCTGTTCGCAACCCTCGGTCGCCCCAAAGAAAGGCCGCGTCGTGGGCGGGCAAACGGTGTCGTGGCGTGGCGGTACGCTTGGGCGGCTGTGATCGTAGCGCTGACGGCTTGCCCGCCGACCGCAAGCGCCGTCGAGTCCTCCCGGAGTCACATCCTCGATGGGCGTCCCCAGCCGGCCTCGCCGGAGCCCGGGTGACTGTGCGCGCCGAGTTGTGAAGCCACGGGTGAAATCGCCAATGCGAGCCCCAATGCGGACCGCGCCTGCAGGAGAGATGCATGTTCAGCAAGAATGACACCATTGCCGGTTTCGATGATGCCCTCGCCGACGCGATCGCGGGTGAGCGCCGCCGTCAGGAGGAGCACATCGAGCTCATCGCCTCGGAGAACTACGCCAGCCCGCGCGTGCTCGAGGCCCAGGGATCGGTGCTCACCAACAAATATGCCGAGGGCTATCCCGGGCGGCGCTACTATGGCGGCTGCGAGTACGTCGACATCGCCGAGGATCTGGCGCGCGATCGCGCCAAGCAGCTCTTCGGCGCCGAGTTCGCCAATGTCCAGCCACACTCGGGTGCGCAAGCGAACGCCGCCGTCTACACTGCGCTGCTCAAGCCCCACGACACGATCTTAGGTATGAGCCTCGACGCGGGCGGTCACCTGACCCACGGCGCGTCGGTGAACTTCTCCGGCAAGAACTACAACGCCGTCCAGTACGGCATCGACGAGGAGACCGGCGAGATCCGCTACGATCAGGTCGCCGAGCTCGCCCGCGAGCACAAGCCCAAGCTGATCATCGCGGGCTTCTCCGCCTACTCGCGCGTGATCGACTGGCAGCGCTTCCGCGACATCGCCGACGAGGTCGGCGCCTATTTCCTCGTCGACATGGCGCACATCGCGGGCCTCGTCGCCGCGGGCGTGTATCCCAACCCGGTGCCGATCGCCGACGTGGTGACGACCACCACCCACAAGACCCTGCGCGGCCCGCGTGCCGGCATGATCCTGTCGAGGGACAAGGAGCTGGGTAAGAAGTTCAACGCCAGCGTCTTCCCCAACATGCAGGGCGGGCCGTTGATGCACGCGATCGCGGCCAAGGCCGTCGCCTTCAAGGAAGCCCTGGAGCCTGACTTCAAGGGATACCAGCAACGCGTGGTCGCCAACGCGCGCACGATGGCGAGCGTGTTCAAGGACCGCGGCCTGCAGATCGTGTCGGGTGGCACCGACGATCACCTGTTCCTGCTCGATATGACGCCCAAGGGCGTGACGGGCAAGGACGCCGATGCCGCCTTGGGCCGCGCGCACATCACGGTCAACAAGAACGCCATCCCCAACGATCCCCAGCCGCCGTACATCGCCAGCGGTCTACGCATCGGCACACCGGCGGGTACGACCCGGGGCTTCGGTGAGACCGAGTTCAGCCAAATCGCCCACTGGATGTGCGACATCCTCGACGACATCAGCAACGAGGCTGTGATCGACGAGGTCCGCGGCAAGGTCTCCGATCTCTGCGCGCGTTTCCCCGTCTACCAGCAGTAACGCACGCGGCCGCACGGGCGGGGTTGGGCGCCGTCGGGTGACCCACTCGCTCGTGGGGGCGTGTCGGGGCGCGTCGCTGCGCCCAAGTAACCGAGGGGCCGATCCGATATGAAGAAGTATTCGATTTTCAGCTTGGCGCGCAACGCCTTCAGCCACCACGAGAACTGGTGGCAGGCATGGCGCAGCCCCGAGCCCAAGAAGCGTTATGACGCGGTGATCATCGGCGGCGGTGGGCATGGCCTGTCGACGGCGTACTACCTCGCCAAGGAGCACGGCCTGACCAATATCGCGGTGCTCGAGAAGGGCTGGCTCGGCGGCGGCAATACGGGCCGCAACACCACCATCATCCGCTCGAACTACCTGTGGACCGCCTCGGCCGGTATCTACGAGAAGGGCC
>CAYTWS010000185.1:0-4425 GCA_964442145.1 uncultured Ectothiorhodospiraceae bacterium
TGCCAGCTCCCTCCCCAGATCGCTGTCGCCGATACGCCCGACCAGGCCCTCGGGGGCGCGGCGCCGCGCGGCCGGGTCGCCCTCGCGCGCGACCATCGCCAACAACGCGCGCGCGCGCACGGGATACCGCGGCTCGGCCGCCTGCACCGCCTCGAACCAAGCGGCGTCGTCACCGATGAGCAGCTCGTGCTCGTTGGCGTACCAACGTCCCAACGCCAGCCAGGCCGCCCACAGGGCGTCGCCGTCCATGCGGAAGAGCTCGTCCTCCGGCGACAGCCGGTGCGCCCCTGCGGCGGCGCGCTCGGTCGCCAATGCGATGCCGGCGGGCGTTTGGCCGGCTTCAGCCGCAACGAACCAGAACCGCGCGCGGTCGACCGCAGCGGCCTCATCGTCTTGGGCGGCGCGCCGCGCGGCCTCGGCGATCGCCGCCGCATCGCCGCCGTCGCTGCGCAAGCGCGCGAGTAGCGTCAATGCCCGCGCTGCGGGCGAGGACGACGCCTCGCCGGTCAATTGCTGCGCCGCCTCGTCGGCGCGACCGGCGCGCAACAGGACACGCCCGCGGAGGCTGGCCCACTCGGGCCCGGTCTCGGCGTAGTCTTGATCGAAGCGGCGCATCGCGGCGACGGCATCGGCGACGGCGCCGCCGACGAGATAGCTCTGCACGATATCGCGGCGCCAGGCACGAATGGCCTCGCCGTCGACGCCGCCACCGTTGCGCCAAAGGAGCTCGCGCAAACGCTGCCGGGCCGCAGCGGCCTCGCCCAGTTGCAGGTGGAAGCGGGCTTGGCGATGCTCGGCCCAGCGGTCGAAATCGGCGGGCAATTGGGATGGACGCTGCGCCAGGCGCTCGAGCGCGCGGCGCCACGCACGGGCCTGCGCGAGCACGCCGATGCGCGCGCGCTCCCAGGCGATCCATTGCTGGGGATGCTCGGCGGCCGCCGGCTGGGCCTCGTCCATCAGGCGCAGCGCCAGCCCGGGCGCGCCCGCCCGCGCCCTGCGCACCAGCGCGGCCCGGCGGGGGGTGGGCGCCGCCGCCGCCTCGGCGGCGGCGATGAGCAGGCAAACGGGCACGAGCCACCGCACCAGCGATGCCCCGGCGCCCGGTCCGGCCGAGCGGCTCACTGGCGGTGCTCCGGTGTCCGGCTCACTTCTTGGTGAGCTTTTCCTTGATCCGGGCCGCCTTGCCGCTCAAGCCCCGCAGGTAGTAGAGCTTGGCCTGGTGGACATCGCCGCGGCGCTTGACCTTGATATCGGCGATCTGGGGGCTGTAGGTCTGGAACACGCGCTCGACGCCCTCGCCGTGGGTGGTCTTGCGGACCGTGAACGAGGAGTTCAGCCCGCGGTTGCGTTTGCCGATGACCACACCCTCGAACGCCTGCAGGCGCTCGCGGTTGCCCTCACGCACACGCACCGAGACGCTGACCGTATCGCCGGAGCCGAACTCCGGGATCTCCTTGGTCATCTGCTCGGCTTCGATCTCTTTAATGATGTCAGTCATCACCGTCTACCCCTTAGGACTCATCCGCCGGCCCGTGGCCACCCCGGTGCTCGGCTATAAATTCGCGTAGCAAGCGCTGGTCCCGCGGCGACAATTCGCCGGCGGCCAGCAGATCCGGCCGGCGCAGCCAAGTGCGCCCCAGCGACTGTTTGCGCCGCCAGGTCGCCACCGCCGCATGATCGCCCGATCGCAACACCGGCGGCACGCCCTCGCCGTCGACGGTCTCGGGCCGCGTATACTGCGGGCCCTCCAACAAGCCGTCGCTGAACGAATCGGCTGCCGCCGATTGGTCATCGCCCAGCGCCCCGGGCAACAAGCGCACGAGGCCGTCGATCACCGCCATCGCCGCGAGCTCGCCCCCCGAGAGGACGAAATCGCCGAGCGACCATTCCTCGTCGATGTCGCCGGCGAGCGCGCGCTCGTCGACGCCCTCGTAGCGCCCGGCGAGCAGGATCAGCCCGGGCGCCTGCGCGAAATCGGCCAGCGCGCGCTGCGTCAGCGGCCGACCCTGGGCGCTCAGGAAGACCCGCCGCGCGCCCCGCGGTGCAGCGCCCTGCGCCCGGCGCAGCGCCGCCCGTACCGGCGGCGCCTTCATGACCATCCCCGGCCCCCCGCCGAAGGGCCGGTCATCGACCGTACGATGCCGGTCGATGGTCTCGTCGCGCGGGTCCCAGGTCTGCAGCCGGAAGATCCCGCGCTCGGCCGCGCCCGCGACCACCCCGTATTGCGCAACCGAGGCCACGAGCCCGGGGAACAGCGTGACCACATCGACCCGCATCTAGAAGTCCGGGTCCCAGTCGACCACCACGCGCGAGTGCTCCGGCTCGACGGCGCGCACGACGTGCTCGGTCTCCCAAGGGATCAGTCGCTCGCGGTCACCGCGGACCACGAGCACATCGTTGGCGCCCGTCTCGAGCAGGTGGTCGATGCGCCCGAGCGCGACCCCGTCGGTGGTCTCGACGTGCAGCCCCTCGAGATCGGCCCAGTACCATTCGCCCGCGTCGAGATCGGGCAGCTCGCTGCGCTCGACCGCGACCGTCGCGTGGCGCAAGGCCGCCGCGTCATCGCGGTCGCGCACGCCCTCCAATCGGACCAGCAGCGCCTTCGCCGTCTGCGCGACCTCGGCGACGCCGTAAGCGACCGGCTCGTCCAGCGAGCCCACGAGCCAGCGGTCGAATTCGAGGATCGCCGCCGGCGGGCGCGTCCATGACTGCACGCGCACCCAGCCGCGTACGCCGTGCGGTGCGCCGATCCGTCCGAGCGCGACCGCGCGCATACCGGCCTCAGCCGGCGGTGTTGTCGGCCCGGCGCTGCTCCTTGACGAGGCTGGCGACGCGGTCGGTCATCTGGGCACCCTCGGCGACCCAGCGATCGATCTTGTCGAGATCCAGCCGCAGGCGCATGGACTGGCCGCGCGCCACCGGATTGAACAACCCGACGCGCTCGATCACCCGACCGTCACGCGGGCTCTTGTTGTCGGTGACGACGACGTCGTAGAAGGGCTTCTTCTTCCGGCCGCCGCGGCTGAGTCGAATCGATACCATCGGCTCGCTAACCTCCGTCGAAATCGAGTCCCGGCGGCCTACCCCGCCGGACGTAAGCGCGCGATTGTACGCGATGTGGGCAGACGTGAACAGTGGCGCCCGCCTCGTGGCGGGCCGGGCGGCGGGACCCGACGTGCGAGCGCGCGCCTACCCCCCCATGCCGGGCGGCATCTGGCCGCCGCCCATCGAGCGCATCATCTTGTCCATGCCGCCCTTCTTGCCGGCTTTCTTCATCATCTTGGCCATTTGCTGGTGTTGCTTGAGCAAGCGGTTGACGTCTTGCACCCGCGTGCCCGAGCCGGCGGCGATGCGGCGCTTGCGCGAGCCATTGATGGTCGCCGGGTAGCGCCGCTCGCGTGGCGTCATCGAGTCGATGATCGCAATCTGGTGCTTCATGTCGCCGACCGCGCCGACCGCTTGCTGGAGCTGCTGCTGCGACATACCGCCCATACCGGGCATCTTCTCGGCGATCGAGCCGAGCCCGCCCATGCTCTGCATCTGGGCGAATTGATCGCGCATGTCCGCCAGATCGAAGCCCTTGCCCTTCTTGAGCTTCTTGGCCAGCTTGTCCGCCTTGTCGGTGTCGACCTGTTGCTGCGCCTCCTCGACCAGGCTCGCGACGTCGCCCATCCCCAGGATGCGCGAGGCCACCCGGTCCGGATGGAATCCCTCCAGCGCATCGGTCTTCTCGCCCGAGCCCAGGAACTTGATCGGCTTGCCCGTGACCATGCGCACCGACAAGGCGGCACCGCCGCGGGCATCGCCGTCGGTCTTGGTCAGCACCACGCCCGTCAGCGGCAGGGCCTCGCCGAAGCGCCGTGCCGTCTCGGCGGCGTCCTGGCCGCTCAAGCTGTCGACGACGAACAATGTCTCGATCGGCTCGAGCGCGCCGTGGACCGAGCGGATCTCGTCCATCATGGCCTCGTCGATGGCCAAGCGCCCCGCCGTGTCGGCCAGCAGCACATCGAAACCGCCGCGGCGGGCCTCGTCCAGGGCCCCCTTCGCGATCCCGACCGCGTCTTTGGCCTTGTCGACGCCGAGGTAGGTCGCCCCCACCTCGTCGGCGAGTGTGCGCAGCTGGTCGCGTGCGGCCGGACGATGCACGTCCGCCGAGACCACGGCGACCTTCTTGCGATCGCGCTCGGATAGGCGCCGCGCTAGCTTGGCGATCGTGGTCGTCTTGCCCGAGCCTTGCAGCCCGGCCACGAGGACGACCGCAGGGGCACGGGTGCGCAGATTGAGCTCGGACGCCTCGCCGCCCATGACGGCGACGAGCTCGTCCTGGACCACCTTGACCAGCATCTGCCCCGGCGAGACGGCGCGCGTGACCTCCTTGCCCAGCGCCCGCTGGCGCGCGCGCTCGACGAATTCCTTGACCACGGG
>CAYTWS010000186.1:0-4380 GCA_964442145.1 uncultured Ectothiorhodospiraceae bacterium
GCTCGCCGCAGTTGTGGCAGTAGGTGCTCTGGCCCTTCTTGTCGAAGGTGTTGCCCGTGTAGGCGTAGCGGATGCCATGGTCGAGCGCGATCCGCCGCGCCCGCGAGAGGGTCTCGGGCGGCGTGTGCGGATAGTCCTGCATCTTGAAGTCGGGGTGGAACGCGGTGAAGTGCAACGGCACATCCACGCCGACCTCGTCGCGCACCCAGGTGACCAGGTTCTCGATCTCCTCGTCGCTGTCGTTCTCGCCCGGGATCAGCAGCGTGGTCAGCTCGAACCACACGTTGGTCTCGAAGCGCAGGTACCGGATGGTGTCGAGCACGGGCCCGAGCGACGACCCCGTGAGCTTCTTGTAGAAGCGCTCGGTGAACGCCTTGAGGTCGATGTTGGCCGCGTCCATCCGGCTGTAGAACTCGCGCCGCGGCGCATCGCACACGTAGCCGGCCGACACGGCGACGGCGTTGACGCCGTGCTCGTGGCAGGCATCGGCGATGTCGATGGCGTACTCGTGGAAGATCACCGGGTCGTTGTAGGTGAACGCCACGCTCTCGGCGCCGAGGCGCGACGCGGCGATCGCGATCTGCTCGGGGTCGGCACGGTCGGCGAGCGTGTCCATCTCGCGCGACTTGGAGATGTCCCAGTTCTGGCAGAACTTGCACGCGAGGTTGCAGCCGGCGGTGCCCAATGAGAGCACCGAGCTGCCCGGGCGATAGTGATTCAGCGGCTTCTTCTCGATCGGGTCGATGCAGAAGCCCGACGAGCGCCCGTAGGTAGTCAAGATGATCTGGTCGTCCTGGCGCCCGCGCACGAAGCACAGCCCGCGCTGGCCCTCTTTGAGCTTGCAGTAGCGCGGGCACATGTCGCACTGGATGCGCCCGTCGTCGAGGGGGTGCCAGTACTTCGTGGGGACGCCTTCGAGCCGTTCGCGTGTCACGATACCCCCCGGCCGAAGCCGGCCTCGTCGCATTCGGTCATACCCTAGATGATGGACCGATGCGGGCGAATTTCAAGGTCTTACGTAGCCCTACGAGGAGGTGAGGCGGCCCGAGCCCATTGAAACGCGGCCGGCGAGGCCGCATCGACCGCACCATGGAGCTTCGAGGAGGAGCCGAACATGCAGCAAAGCGTGCGCCAGCCCGCGGTAGCGGGGCAGTTCTATCCCGGCGACGCCGCCGGCCTACAGCGCCAGGTCGACGACTTACTCGCCCGTGCACCGGCGCCCGGGGGCGACGCGCCCAAAGCGGTGATCGCCCCCCACGCCGGGTTCATGTTCTCGGGCGGGGTCGCGGCCACCGCCTACGCGCGGCTGCGCCCGGGGCGCGACCGGATCGAGCGCGTGGTGATCCTGGGCCCGTCGCACTTCGTGCCCGTGCGCGGGCTGGCCGCCAGCAGCGCCGACTACTTCAGCACCCCCTTGGGTGAGATCGCCGTCGACCGCGAGGGCCTCGACAGCGCGCGCGCCGACCCCGCGGTCGCCGTGGCCGACGCCGGCCACGCACGCGAGCACAGCATCGAGACCCAACTGCCGTTCATCCAGCGTGTGCTGGGCAACGTGCGCGTCGTGCCGCTGGTCGTCGGCGACGCCACACCGGCGGCGGTCGGGCGCGTGCTGGCGGCACTGTGGGGCGACGAGCGCACCGCGATCGCGATCAGCTCGGATCTGTCGCACTTCTACGACGACGCCACCGCGCGCGATCTCGACACCGCCACCGCCCGTGCGATCGAGGCGCTCGGCGTCGATCGCATCGGCCCCGACAACGCCTGCGGCTTCCTCCCGATCCAGGGCCTGCTGTGGCACGCGGGCGAGCACGGCGGCTCGGTGCGCACGCTCGAGCTCAAGACATCGGCGGACGCGGGTGCACCGACGCACAGCGTGGTCGGCTACGGCGCCTTCGAGCTGCGGGAGGCGGCATGAGCGCGCGCGCTGAGACCGGCGGATTCGCCAGCGAGGCGGGTCGGCCGCTCGCGCCCTACACCGACGAGCTGTTGGCGCTGGCCGACGAGGCCATCGACTACGGTCTCGCCCACGGCGAGCCACCCACGGTGGACCCATCGCAGCACCCGCCCGCATTGCGCGAGCAGCGCGCCGCGTTCGTGACCCTGCTCGACCGCGAGGGCGGCTTGCGCGGCTGCATCGGCAGCATCGAGGCCCAACGGCCGCTGGCCGTCGACGTCAGCGCCAACGCGTTCGCCGCGGCGTTCCGGGACCCGCGCTTCCCGCCGGTCACGCGCGCCGAGCGGCCCGGCATCCAGTGCAAGCTGTCCATACTCACGCCGCTCGAGCCGATGGCGTTCACCGACGAGGCCGATCTGATCGGCCAGCTCGAGCCTGGCCATGATGGTGTGCTCATCGAGGCGGGCCAGCGCCGCGGGACGTTGCTGCCGCAGGTCTGGGCGGATCTGCCGGATCCCCAGGACTTCTGGCGCACGCTCAAGCGCAAGGCCGGACTCGGCGCCGACGAATGGCCGCGCGAGTTACGCGCGTATCGCTATCGGGCAGAGGGCATCGGCTGACGGCGACGGAGTACGGGCGAAGGGCAAAGGGCAAAGGGCAAAGGGCGATTGAACCCTCGTCACTGCATCTTGGTCTAATTGGGAGAAATTGCCCTCCGGGGTGAGGCATGGGGGTGAATGGGGAGGCCCGGGCCACGAACGAGGCGCTCGCCGCGCACGCCAATGGCGAGACCGTGTGCCAGGTGGGGGCCGGCCAAGAGGCGATCGCGGCGGCGTATCCCGCCGGTAACGCCCGCGCGCGTGGCGACGTGGCGCCCGACTTCAGCCTGCCGGAGCTCCGCGGGGGCGCGGTGACGCTGTCGGAGTATTTGGCGCGCGGGCCCGTGGTGGTGAGCTTTTACCGGGGCGGCTGGTGTCCCTTCTGCAGCCTCGAGCTCAAGGCATGGTCAGACCAATACGAGGCACTGCAGGCACGCGGAGGCGAGTTGATCGCGGTCTCGCCCGAGGGCGCCGGATCGCGCGGCCGTACGCGAGATCACAAAGGAGACGCCGTTCGCCGTGCTCACCGACGCCGACCAGTCGGTGGCCGCGGCGTACGGACTGGTCTTCGAGCTGCCCGAGGAGGCGGCCGCGGCCCAACGCCGCCTCGCGGCCCCGCTGGATGAGCTCAACGCCGACCGTAGCTGGCGCCTGCCCGTGCCGGCGACCTACGTCATCGATACCGCGGGCGTGATCGTGTGGGCCCACGCGGCCGACGACTACACCGAGCGCGCCGAGCCGGCCGACGTCATCGGCCACCGTGGCCGCGCATGCATCCGCGTAGTGTGATTCGCAGCACCTCGCACGTGGCCGCTCGCCAAGGCGCCAAGAACGCCAAGAGATATAGCTCAGCGCGCTCTCAGGCTGAACGGTGATTCGACCGCTCCGTAGCCATGGCTTTTTCTTCGACTAAGCGTACCTTCGGACTACATCTTCCTCACCGACGCCGTGCACGCACATTGATTACCCGTGAACCGTCGACGCACGGCCTAGGGCAGGCGCTCAGGTCGCGACGGGGAGCGACGTTCGAGACACTGAAAACAGTCACTTCCGGCCGTCGCAACCCAACGTCGTACTTGGCGTTCTTGGCGCCTTGGCGAGCAATGAACGCACGGGACCTCTGTAACCAACGGCCACGGATCAGGCTCATGCACGCATGAGCGCCGATTCGCCGGTCAGCCGGTCGCCTGCTGCTCCTGCTTGCGGGCCTCTTCGGCGCGTTTTTTCAGATCGGCCCGGACTTGGTCCATGTCGAGACCGCGCACCGTCTCGATCGCCTCCTCGAGCGTGCTCTCCTGCATCGCGCCCGCCTCCAGCATGATCAGCTGCTGCTCGCGGAAGATCGCCAGCGTCGGGATCGAGCGGATGCCGAACGTTTGGGCGATGCTCTCCTCGTGCTCGATGTTGACCTTACCGAAGACGAGATCGGGGTGGCGCTCGGCGACCTTCTCGTAGATGGGCGCGAACTGCTTACACGGGCCGCACCACTCGGCCCAAAAATCGATCAGGACGATGTCGTTGTCGCGGATAGTGGCTTCGAAGTTGTCTTGCGTGAGGTCGACGACGGCCATGGCGCGCCCCCCCGGTAGGATGAAGGAAAAAGCGGGGCCGCATTGCCCCGTCATGGGGCCAAGGTGGCGACGCCCGGCGCTGTTTCAACCCCGTTTGGCACACGCCCACGCGTCGGCGCGGCGGGCGCATGGGCTGCGGCGGTGGCGTCGTCGCACGGCAAGCGCCAGTTGCCGGCTGTTGCCTTCGCGATTCGAGGGGCCTTGGCGCCAATGGACCGTGCCCGCCCCCTCCCGAACGGGCGCCCGACGGGCAAAAGCCGCCCTACGTCGAATGCATACGTAGCGCTGGGTGAACCGTAGGTCGGCTCTTGCTCCG